>NZ_JBXSQI010000018.1:0-67809 GCF_057063565.1 Gilliamella sp. X-57
GTAGTGGTAATCAACGTCGCTTTAGGACATTCAATGTCATCGATGACTTTAATCGTGAGGCGCTAGGCATTGATATTGCGGTAAGCTTACCGGCAGGGAGAGTTACCCGTTACTTAGATAAACTGGCTGAATATCATGGGTATCCATTAAAAATACGGGTCGATAATGGACCAGAATTTACAGGAAAAACCTTTATAAACTGGGCAAAGTTACATGGTATAAACATTGATTATATCCAGCCCGGTAGTCCTTATCAAAATGGTTATATTGAACGATTTAATCGTACCTATCGTACTGAAGTACTCGATTTATATCTTTTTAACAACTTAGCACAAGCAAGGAGAATAACCGAAGAATGGTTAACGATTTATAATACTGAAAGACCGCATGAGGCGTTAAATAACATGACACCGATTGAGTATAAAACACTAAAACAAGCAGCATGATTTTCTACGTGAGTTGTGTACTAGGTTTGGGGTATTTACAAATCCTGAATTATTTTTACAAAATAACCGCCCACAATTAACGTCGGAGGGGGCATTATTATCGGGTGAAAAGGTCACGGTGCTGGCGGAGAATGAGTTTGACGGTCGAAGAATAAAGATAGGTAATGCGCATTTGAATATTAATAATTAAAAATAAAAATAATATTAAAATCATTTGGTTACATTGATGATGATCCAACTATATATATTCCCGAAGAAAATGATAATTTTTGTATCACATTAAATCTATCTATAGGTTTAGCCGATAGTAATGAGGCTGATTATTTTGATGTAATGGTTTGTACACCAAAATGGTTATTAACAAAAATTTCGGAACCTGAACTCTTGCGCTATACATTATCAGCGGAAAATTGTAATTTTTTAGTATTTTTAAAATAAAGCTCATTAAGTTTCCAAGTTCACCGCTGTGTAGGTGATTTAGAAATTGCGATATTTGTCAATATATAGCATTTAACGCTTTATTGTTATTTATATAAGATAAAGCAAATCAAAGTTTTTTTTGACAGCGTTGGCTGTTTTGCTGTGGTTAGATTTGAGGCTGTTGGGGATATGATGACCAGCTCATAATATTCCATAACGATCAAAACCAACCACTCTAAAATTAATAATCTTTTAATAACCCCACAATATCTTCAATATCATTAGGTGTTGTTTGGCAGCAGCCACCAATTAATTTAGCGCCCAATTTAACCCAAGTTGGCAGTTGATTGCTGTAAGTGCAATTATGTTGATAATTTTTGTGCCACTGTTTGGTGGTTGGATCATATTGTTCACCTGAATTTGGATAAACAATTAGCGGTTTGGTGGTAAGTTTATTTAGTACCTGTAACGCTGGTGTTACGCTTTCTAATGCAATGCAGTTAACACCAATGCTCACAATTTGTTCGATATTATTTAAATAATCGATAACTTGTGATAATGCCGTGCCATCGCTAAGATGCTGGGCATCTTTTAACGTTAACGAAAACCAAGCGTTGATTATTGGAAACTGCTGTATCAATTTAACTAATGCTTTGATTTCGGAAAATGAAGGCAGGGTTTCGCAAGCAAGGATATCTACCTTAGCGTCAATCAAAGCTTCAATGCGATCACGATGAAAAGCAATAAATTCAGCTTCGGTAAGTTGATAGTTACCCGTATATTCTGAACCATTAGCAAGATATGCTCCATAAGGACCGACTGAACCAGCAATTAGTAATATTTTATTTGGGTTTGTTTCATTTAAATACTGCTGCTTAGCTTGCTTTGCAAGTTCAACACTAGTTTTAATTAATTTGATTGATTCATCAAATGTAATTCCTTTTTGTTCAAACCCTAATGGTGTGGCTTGATAACTAGCGGTAATCGCACAATCAGCACCAGCTTTAAAATAGTCATAATGGACTTGGCGGATCAGTTCTGGTCTTTCGATTAACACTTTTGCTGACCATAAACTGTCGTTAAGATCACAGCCACGACGTTGTAACTCGCTGGCTAGTGCGCCATCAATAATGATGTATTTTTTTTGCTTTAATAGTGTACTAATTGGATTATTATTTTTCATTTTTTGCCACTCGCTTTTGATGGGCTTGGGTAAAGTGGTGGGCAATAAAGCAGACAACCACAAAAGGAATGCCACAATAAAGTGCAATACGTTGTTCTGGATCGAATGCGAGTCCAATACAAGCAATTAAACATAAAATAAAGCCTAAAATAGGTACAAGTGGGTAAAATGGGGCTTTATATTTTAGATTGTTTTGCTCCTCACGAGTTAAACTTTTTCTAAAAAAGAAGTGTGAAGCGCAAATACTTAGCCAAACGGCCACCACGGCAAATCCTGAAATAGCTGTCAAGGCAACAAAAACCGTGTTAGGCGCAATAATGCTTGTGAGTAATGCCAATAAGCCACCTAACATACTGATGGAAATAGCAAAGGCTGGAACGCCTGTCTGATTAAGTTTACTGAAGCATTTTGGTAATGTACCTTGGTTGGAAAGCGACCACAACATGCGTCCAGAAGCATAAAGTCCCGAATTTGCAGCTGACAAAATGGCGGTTAAAATTACAAAATTAAGACAATCGGCAGCATAAGGTAAGCCGATATTTTCAAAAACGGTAACAAAGGGACTTTCGATAACGCCAGCTTGATCCATTGGCAATAAGGCTGCTAAGACAAAAACGGTGCCAATAAAGAAGATGATAAGTCTTAGAATTGTGGTTTTTATTGCTAACGGAATGGTCTTTTCTGGCTCTTTTGTTTCACCAGCGGCAATACCAATAAGTTCCGTGCCTGAAAAGGCAAAATTAACCGATACCATCGTCATAATAATCGGGGTAATGCCATTCGGGAACCAACCATTATCGGTAATATTGTGTAAAAAGGGCGCAGGGATGTCATTTTTCATAGGGACAAAGCCAAAAATAGCTGCTGCACCAGCAATAATAAAGATAATAATGGTGATCACTTTGATAATCGAAAACCAAAATTCACTCTCAGCGAAAAATTGTGCGGTAACGATGTTTAATGCCAAAATCACGGTGCAGAAAGTAGAACACCAGACCCAAATAGGTGTATTTGGAAACCAATGCTTCATACAAAATCCTGCTGCGGTAATGCTTGAGCCGAGTGCGACAGTCCAAGTTAACCAATATAACCAAGCAACAGTATAACCCGTTGCAGGGCTAATGAACCGCGAGGCATAAGTATGAAAGGCACCTGTTTCTGGTATGGCGACAGCGAGTTCTCCAAGGCATAACATGACTAGGTAGACCACTAATGCACCAATTAGATATGCGATAATTGTGCCAATTGCACCTGCGGTAGCAATAATGTAGCCAGTGTTAAAAAAGAGACCCGTACCAATAACGCCACCAAGTGATAGCATAATAAGATGCCGAGTTTTCATGGTGCGTTTGAATTGATTTTCGGTTATAGATGATGAATTTATATTCATAAGTATACTTTTTGTTTTAGTTATAAAATAAAATTCCGCCTGAATAATAGGCGGAATAGGTTAGTTTGATAAAGCAATTGGCTAGCTATAAGTGATCAAAGAATTCTTCTTTTGTCATTGTTTTGCCATTTACGCTAACTTCGTTACTATCTTTGGTTAGGCTAACATCAGAATAGATACCTTGAGTTTTGTCATTGCTTAAAGTTAAGAATTTAGCGTTACCGACTAAAAATGCCGACATAAATTGTAGATTTTGTTTTGCTTTAGCAACTTGTTCTGGCGTTACCTCGCTAGCGTTAGCGTTTTCAATTTGCGCTGACAAATGAGCTAACACATCAAATGGTGCTTCCAGCTTTAATTTAAGGGAGTTGATTTTTTCGTAATCAGCTTTATCAATGGCTGAGCTATCAACATCAGAAATATCAAACTTTAGGTTAGCATTAAGATCGCCAGCAGCATTATGCCAATTGAATTTATTCAACGAAAATTGGATATTGTGTTTTTTGTTAGTATCGCCTGAGTCAGGATAATCCATTCCCAATTGATTGCTAAATAGTTGTTTATCAAGGCCTTTAAAGTCAAAATCTAATGAACCATTACCCAAATTTTGTTGACCAAAAATAATTGAATCAACGCGGCTAAAAAACGAACCATCAACGGTGTTGGTGGCGTTATTTAAGACATTTTTTTGGTCCATAACAAATTTATTAATAACAATCGAAACAGGATTTGATCTTAATGATATAGGATAGGTTAATGAGATTTTATCGATTTCCACTTTAGTTGAAATATCAGAGCCCGAGGTATAGCTACTAATGGTGTAATTACCTTTTCCAATTTCAAATGCACCATCAATGACTGGGATTTCGTTTTGAGTGGTTTTAATCGCTTTGCTTGCTAATTTAACGGTGATATATTCACCATAACTTATACCCGCATGCCCAGTAATAAACGGCTGGTTACCCGCTAGTTTCCAAAGTGTTGGATTGGCTTGCTCGGCCATTTCGTATTCTAACCAAGCCATCTGTGGGGCAAAGGTTCCTTTGGCTAGGGCTGCAACAGGGAAGGGACCATGATGGATAGTGACATCATCATCAAATAGGGTTTCCGGTTGAGCATCTTCTCCTGTAGCATTTTGCAGTGATGCTGTAACGGTTAAATGTAATTTAGTTGAAAAGATATGCTTTTCATAATTACTTTTTATCACGGACACTACAAAATCGTCTTGACTCTGGTTAAATTTGTTTGTGATTTGTGCCAACTGGTTGTCGATATGATTTTCGATCATGTTTCCGGTGTACCATGCAGTGCCTACGTAAGCAATCCCTAATACAGCAATTATTCCTATAGCAAGTGTGGTTTTTTTCATTATAGTTCTCTTAGTTATTCATTATATTTTAAATTATCATTTTTGATGAGTTGCAAAATCAGCCAACAAATTTTTAATATATTCAATACGATCGATTTGAGGTGATTCTGATTTTTATAATTCTAATCGATTTGAGCTTTCTAGGCGATAGTTTTTTGACTTTTTGTAAAACGCATTTAACACAAGTTTAAATTGATACCTTACTGTATTATGATGAATACATTATTAACCATTAAGCTTGAGTTTAAAATAATCGCCAAGTTAACCAAAATAACTGAAACAATTTATAACTATATGAGTGTTACAAAAACAAATTATAAATTTTTAAAAAAATCTTTTTTATCTAGTAATTGCCCATTTACATTTACGTTTTGACTGCCTTTTGTGTACTGCACATCAGAATAGAAACCTTCTGTTTGATCTTTATTAAAGGTAAAAAATGGTGATTGACTAAAAAGCTTTTTTGAATTGGTTTTTATTACAAAGTTTTCTTTTGCAATTTGTTCTGCTGTAACATGGCTAGCGTTAGGGTTTTCGATTTGTGCTGATAAACGAGCTAACACGTCAAATGGTGCTTCGAGCTTGAATTTAAATGTGTTGATTTTGTCGTAATCTTTTTCATTAATACTTGCGTTATTAATATCTGATATATTAAACAAAAAGTTAACATTGATATCGCCGCCAGCATTGTGCCAATTGAATTTATTTAACGAAAATTCGATATTATGTTTGTCGTTCTCACTTATGTCAGGAGCATGTGTTTTAAATTGATAATTGAAAAATTGTTTATCAACCCCCTTGAAGTTAATATCAAGCGATCCATTGCCCAGATTTTGTTGACCATAAATAATCGAACCAATACTACTTACAAGCGAACCCTCAATCGTATTGTTGGTGTCATTTAAGACATTTTTTTGACTCATCACGATTTTATTAATAATCACCGACTCAATTTTTGGGGTGGATGATTTCATATTTAATGTAATTTTATCAATACTGCTTTGCTCATCAATATTTTGATTTTTGTAGTTAACCCGACCTTTGGATTTGAAATTGTTGACATCAAAATTTCCTTTTGAGATAAAACTATCAAAACTGTATTTAATATTGCCAATATTAAATTCATAATCGATGTCTTCAGTGGTACTGAGTGGCTTTAATGACAAATTAAAGTCATCAAAGTTAAAATGGGTATCGTCAGAAAGAAAAACTAATTTATCCAGTTTGATTTCAGTCTTGATGTCAGAACCATTGGTATAGCTACTAAAGGTATAACTGCCGTTACTGATATCTAAGATACCATCATGAATGGCCGGGATTTCGTTCTGTGAGGCTTTTATCGCTTTGCTTGCAAGTTTAACGGTGATATATTCGCCATAACTCATACCTGTATGCCCACTAATAAACGGCCGATTGCCGGCTAGTTTCCAAAGCGTTGGATTAGCTTGTTGGCTCATTTCATATTCTAACCAAGCCATTTGTGGGGCAAAAGTCCCTTTGGCAAGCGCAGCAATAGGGAAAGGGCCATGATGGATAGTGACATCGTCATCAAATAAGATTTTTGGAGTAGCATCTTGGATAATAGATTTATTTGGTGACGCTGTCACAGTTAGATGTACTTTAGTTGAAAAGATACCCTTTTCATAACGACTTTTCGTAACGGAAAATGTGAAAACGTTTTGAATCTGATTAACTTTGTTTGTGACTTGGGCTAATTGGTTGTCGATATGATTTTCAATCATGTTACCGGTGTACCATGATGTACCTACATAAGCCATACCCAATACAGCAATTATTCCTATAGCAAGTGTGTGTTTTTTCATTATAGTTCTCTTAATTATTCATGATATTTTAAATTATTATTCTTGATGTTCTGCAAAATCAATCAATAAATTTTTAATATATTCAATGCGATCGATGCGTTGTAATTCTGATTTTTGTAATTTCAATCTATTTGAACTTTCTAGGCGATAATTTTTTGGTTCTTTTTGAATTATTTCAATTAAATAATCGACTGATACCTTATTGTCACTCCCAAATTCAATATAACCGCCTTTTTCGCCAAATTCGATTTTGGTAATGCCTAATTGGATTGCCTGATAACGGATTTTGGTGGTTTCTAATAAAAACAGCACGGCATCGGGTAATTGACCAAAGCGATCTCGCATTTCGACTTGAATGTCAGTGAGTTCGGCAAGATCGGTGATGCTTGCAATGCGTTTATATAGCGATAAGCGTGTATTGACATCGGGAATAAAGTCATCAGGAATTAATGTTGGCAATCTTAACTCTACTTCGGTTTGTTGGCTATTAAGTAATGATTCCAGTGTGGGTTCTTTGCCTTCTTTTAGTGATTTGACTGCATCATCAAGCAGTTCAATATAAAGGTTAAAGCCAATGGTTTCAATTTGCCCACTTTGATCACTACCCAATAGCTCGCCTGCCCCCCGAATTTCAAGATCGTGCGTAGCTAAGGCAAAACCTGCACCTAAATCTTCTAGGGATGCGATCGCCTCTAAGCGCTTTTTAGCATCTTTAGTGAGCAATTTAGGGTGTGGCGTTAATAAATAAGCATAGGCTTGATGGTAAGAACGTCCAACTCGCCCCCTGAGTTGATGTAACTGAGCTAAACCAAATTTATCGGCACGATCAATAATAATAGTATTGGCGTTAGGAATGTCGATACCGGTTTCAACAATGGTAGTACAAACAAGTATGTTAAAGCGTTGATGATGAAAGTCATTCATCACACGTTCTAAATCGCGTTCATGCATTTGCCCATGTCCAATGGTGATGCGTGCTTCGGGCACTAGTTCTGCCAGTTTTTCGCTGACTTTTTCGATATCAGAGATGTCATTGTGTAAATAATAAATCTGACCACCACGTAAAATTTCACGTAAAATGGCTTCTCTAATCACAAGATCATCATATTCTCGAACAAAGGTTTTTACCGCCAGTCGTCGAGCAGGTGGTGTTGCGATAATCGAAAGATCTCGCATACCACTCATTGCCATGTTTAGCGTTCGTGGAATTGGGGTTGCTGTTAGCGTTAAAATATCGATATTTGCTCGCATTGCTTTAATGCGTTCTTTTTGACGAACGCCAAAGCGGTGTTCTTCATCAACAATTAGTAAACCTAAATCTTTCCATTTGATATCTTCTTGTAGCAATTTATGCGTACCAATCACAATATCAATTTTGCCTTCGCCAAGAGCTTCTATAATGGCTTTTTGTTGTTTGGCTGTTTTGAAGCGAGACAGACTCTCTATACGGATAGGCCAATTGGCGAAACGGTCGCAAAAGCTTTCGTAGTGTTGTTCTGCAAGCAGGGTTGTTGGCACTAAAACAGCTGTTTGTTTATGATTAATCACGGCTAAAAACGCAGCACGAATAGCAACTTCGGTTTTACCAAACCCCACATCACCACAGACTAATCGGTCCATGGCATAAGGCGAGCACATGTCGCTAATTACTGCACCAATAGCATTTTGTTGATCATCAGTTTCTTGATAAGGGAATCCTTGGCAAAATAGTTCATATTGCTCACGGTCTTGTTGGAATTGAAACCCAGGTTTGCTTTCACGTTCAGCATAGATATCGAGTAACTCCGCTGCGACATCACGCACTTTTTCGGCCGCTTTTTGCCGAGCCTTACTCCAAGCATCAGTGCCTAATTTATTCAGTGGGGCGTTTTCTTCATCGCCACCTGAGTAACGACTTATTAAGTTTAATGACGAAACTGGCACATAAAGTTTGGTTTCATTAGCATATAACAAAATGAGATATTCTGCTGTAATACCGCCCGTTTCTAATGTGGTGAGCCCCGCATAGCGGCCAACGCCATGTTCTAAATGAACAACGGGTTTACCTGGTGTGAGTTCAGCTAAACTTCGAATAAGTGAATCGGTATTGATGGCTTGTTTACTTTCTTTTTTACGACGAATAACACGTCGACCTAGTAACTCATTTTCGGTAATAAACGCAAAATTATCTTGCTGATTAATAAAACCTTGCTCGCTAGCACCAACGATTAAATAAAATCGGCTATTCGCATTGTTGGGTTCATCGAGCTGCTTGATGGTAGTTGGATGAATACGAATTCTGCCAAGAATTTCTTGTAAAGCTTCTTTGCGTCCTTCTGATTCAACCGAAAAGATGATTTTTCCTGAAAAATCATCAACAAATTTTTGAAATTGCAAATAAGGATCTTTTTGTTGGATCTCAATAGCAATGTTAGGCAATGTTGCATAAGGTAAATTAATATTTTTACTTGATTCAGTTGTTGCCACATGCGATACAATCATTCTTGGATAGTTTTTAAAATTGGCAAAAATTTCGTCAGTTTTAGACCAAATAACACTTGGTGCAAGTAATGGTCGCATAGGATCGACTTTGCGACTTTCATAACGCTGAGTAATGTCTTGCCAATACTTATTAGCATATTGCTCAATATTAACAGTATTGATAATTAAGGTATTAGCTAAAAAATAAGAAAATAGTGGTGTTAACGGTTCGTTAAAAAACAGTGCTTGCCAATATTCAATACCCGTTGGCAAAATATTTTTGCTCACTTGTTGATAGATACTTTCTGCATCTAATCTGACTTCAAATTGTTCTCGCCATTGACTACGAAACAGTTCGATAGCTGTTTTATCAAAAGGAAATTCGTGCGCTGGTAGCAATTGTATTTCAGCGATTTCATCAAAGGTGCGCTGCGTTTCAACATCAAAAGTGCGAATGCTGTCGATCTCATCATCAAAAAAATCGATACGATAGGGTTTATCACTACCCATAGGGTAAATATCAAACAAAGCACCACGAGTGGCATATTCGCCATGCTCCATTACTTGGCTGACTGAGCGATAGCCAGCATTTTCAAGTTGAAGACGTAAATGTTCACGGCTAATTTGTAAGCCTTTTTTCATCATAAACACATGTCCACCCAAATAGCTTTGTGGGCAAACTTTTTGCATTAGGGTATTAATGGGCAAAATTAATGCCCCTTTGGTTAAATGTCCAAGATGATAAAGGCAAGACAGACGTTCTGATACGATATCTTGATGGGGAGAGAAGCTATCATAAGGCAATGTTTCCCAGTCAGGAAAGATAATAGAAGGAAATGGTGAAAATTGTTTAAGTTCTTCGTGAATACGCGAGGTTTGTTGCATATCATCAGTCACAATCACAACTAAACCTTCATGTGCGTCTATTGCTTTTGCACAAAATTGTGATAAGGATGAGCCAACAAGCTGCCCAATTTGCTTTACTTCACCTGATTTTTGGGGAATTATGTTTGAAATATTAACTGTTTTAGGCATGATGAATTTGTTGATATCGTTGAAAAATTATCACCAGATTATAACGTAATTACGTGGTTGTTTTCTATAACTGTTTAATCCTGTATGATAAGCACCTTGCATTTAACTAGCAAAACTTTGTCAAAAAGTTTCAGGTAATATATACGTTTATGTCAAAAATATTTCGTCCATTAGTATTTTATATTGGTTTGCGTTATGTCTATGGTCAAAAAACGGATGGCTTTGGTCGCTTTGTATCATGGCTGTCGATGATTGGCATTATGTTGGGTTCTATTGGTCTAATTGTTGTGTTATCTGTAATGAATGGATTAGAAGACCAGATGCAAAACAGTATTCTAAGATTCTTTCCTCAGGCGCAAATCACTTCTATTAAAGGTAGACTTGATCCAAGTGCTAACCCTAGTTCATCATTTGAAAAGATTAAGGGCGTTAATCGTATCACGCCTTTAGTCACTAGCGATGTGGTATTGCAAAGTGAACAAAGTATCACTGTGAGTACGTTGATGGGAATTACACCAGAAGATAATGATCCTATCAATGATTATATCTATAGCGGATCGGTATTTGATCTACAAGCGGGGCAGTATAATGTCATTATTGGGCAAACATTAGCCAATCAATTAGGCGTAACCGTTGGCGACAAAATTCGCTTAATGGTAACAGATGCTAGTCAAATCACCCCAGTTGGTCGCATACCGTCGCAGCGTTTATTTAACATTGTAGGGTTGTTTTCTGTTAACCATGACATCAATCAAGCGCTTATTTATGTCAATCAATCTGACGCTAAAAATCTATTACGTTATCCAGCCAATATGATTAGCAGTTGGCGTCTGTTTCTAGATAAACCGCTTGATATTGCATTAGTAACGAATACTCAATTACCTGAAGGCTTAGTGTTTAACGATTGGCGAGCAAAACGTGGTGAATTATTCCAAGCCATTAAAATGGAAAAAAACGTCATGGGGTTACTTATTAGCCTGATTGTAATTGTAGCCGCTTTTAATATTATTACTTCGTTAAGCTTACTGGTGATGGAAAAGCAAGGTGAAGTGGCTATTTTAAAAACTCAAGGGCTATCGCGATTTAAAATTATGTTAATTTTTATTATTCAAGGCGCAAGTTCGGGTGTAATCGGTACACTATTAGGTAGTGCCGTAGGATTGCTACTTGCTGTTAACTTAAATGAAATCATGCAAGTGTTAGGTTTATCTTTAGCTGGGATTTTGCTACCTTCACTGGTTGAACCAACGCAAATTATTTTTATTATTATCGGATTGCTTATGTTATCGTTAATTTCAACTCTTTATCCTGCATATCGCGCCGCCAATATCCAACCTGCCGAGGCTTTACGTTATGAATAATACAGAAAAATTGCTTTCAGCTAAAAATCTTTATAAAACTTATAAAGAAGGCAAAATGGTGACCGAGGTATTAAAAAATGTCTCGTTTGATATTTATCCAAAATCATTACTCGCCATTATTGGGAGTTCCGGTTCAGGTAAAAGTACCTTATTGCATTTACTCGGTGGACTTGATAAACCAACTTCAGGCGAAATTATTTTTAATTCTCATCAGCTAAGTCAATTATCTGAACAAGAAAAGGCACGTCTACGCAATCAAGAAATCGGTTTCGTCTATCAATTTCACCATTTATTGCCTGATTTTACGGCACTTGAAAATGTGACAATGCCATTGTTAATTGGTGGTATGTCGCCAAATGAAGCTAAAAAACGGGCTATGGCAATGCTAGAGTCAGTTAACTTAGTCAAACGAGCTCATCATCGACCTTCTGAACTTTCTGGAGGGGAACGTCAACGCGTGGCAATAGGGCGTGCATTAATTAATAACCCAGCTTTAGTGATGGCTGATGAGCCAACGGGTAACCTTGACAAATCAACGGCAGATTCTATTTTTGAACTGTTGATTAAATTAAACCGTGAACACGGTACTGCGTTTTTGGTTGTTACACATGATCTTGAATTAGCCAATAAACTTGATAAACAATGGGTAATGAGAGACGGGCAACTTTCTGATAGCACATTATCAGATAATCAATTAATGGATAATTAATATGAATTTATCTTTAATTACCGCTCTCAAATTTCGGAAAGGACGTCGCAAAAGTGGTATGGTGTCGTTAATTTCGATTATTTCAACACTTAGTATTGCTATTGGTATTGCTGCATTAATTATTGGGTTAAGTGCTATGAATGGCTTTGAGCGGGAGCTACATAATCGAGTTTTATCGGTCGTACCACATGGTCAATTATATCCAGAATATGGCAATTTAGATAATTGGCGTCATGTGCAAAAAGAGCTTACAAACAGTAACAATATTGTATCGGCAGCACCCTTTGTAAGTTTTACTGGGCTTATTGAAAATGGTAGTAAACTCGGTGCTGTTGAAGTACAAGGGATTGATCCTGAACAAGAAAAGCAAATCAGTGCACTGCCTAATTATGTGCTGAATAATAAATGGCAAGATTTCAAACCTGATAGCCAACGCATCATTATTGGTGCGGGAATTGCTAAAAGCTTGTCGGTGAGTGAAGGGGGATGGGTTTCTTTATTAATTCCTGCTTCGAGCACTCCAAACCAACTTAAGCCACCGAAAAGGGTTCGTTTGCAGGTGGTAGGTATATTAGAGTTAAGCGGTAGTTTAAGCAATAATGTTGTCTTACTACCCTTAACCGATGCGCAAAAGTTACTTAATATAGGTGACAGTGTCACAGGTATCATGATTAATGTAAATAATGTTTACCAAGCTAATCAGATTATTGGACAAGCTTCGTTAAATCTAGAAGAAAACCTATCATTTACTAGTTGGGAAAACTCATTTGGCTTTATGTATCGTGATATTCAAATGATCAGGCAAATCATGTATCTGGCCATGATTGTGGTTATTGGCGTTGCTTGTTTTAATATTGTGTCAACTTTAGTGATTGCCGTAAAAGATAAACAGCGCGATATTGCTATATTAAAAACGCTAGGTGCAACCAACCAACTAATTAAACATATTTTTATTTGGTATGGGGTGATTTCTGGATTAATTGGTAGCTTAATCGGGGTAATTTGGGGCGTGGTATTGTCTTGGCAACTGTCGAATATTATGGGAGTTGTTGAGTCATTAATGGGGCATAAAATCTTGAATAGTAATATCTATTTTATCGATTTTTTACCCTCGGAAATTCATCTATTTGATGTGTTGGTAGTGTTTATAACTTCCATGTTACTTAGCTTAATTGCTAGCTATTATCCCGCTAGGCGTGCTTGTAAAGTCGAACCAGCTCGAATCTTAAATAGTTTCTAGAATTGAGCTACATAAAAAGGCGCTGTTTGATTGTTTATCATCAGTGCCTTTTTGTTTTTAATTGTAAATATAATAATCACTGGGTAAAGCATAGTGCATATAGACTATATATAACCCTAATGCCGTAACAGTAAATAGTAAACTAATAATAAGTAAGGTTAACTTGCTTGGATATTTGAACGTTTTAATACATAACGAAATCAGCCCACCAAGCACAAACCCAGCGCAAGCGCCACCGATATGTGCCATATTATCGATCGAAGGTAATAAGCCTAATCCTGCCGTCAAAATTAAACTGATCAGCATCGCTTTGACTGGCATTTCTTGTATATTAGCCTTACACACTAAGCAATAAGCTAATAAGGCGGTAATAATGCCTAAAATAGCACCCGAAGCACCACAGCTGATTATATTTTGATTAATGGTGGCTATATCACTTGATAAGCTTCCCACTAGACCTGAAAAAAGATAAATACCCAAAAAAGCTATGGCGGGAATGCGCTTTTCTAAAATTGGTCCAATGCTCCATAATGCCAGCATATTCATAGCTAAATGGGTAAAACCGACATGCATAAATAAATTGGTGAACATACGCCAATATTGGCCAGAAAAGGTCAATCCTGCAACATCGGCACCCCAATCAATCAGAAAGTGATTTTCATAAAGTGTCGAAAAACCACGACTATCAAGTAACCGGAAGACAAAAAAGCAAAGGATATTTATTACCACTAAAGTCGAGGTGATTTTAGATTGACTAGCGTAATATTTAATATCATTTAAGGTACTCATTAAAAAACCTTTTGAATAGTTGAATTTTATTGATAATAGGTGGGTTAATCTAACCGTTTACCCCATATCATTAAATCACGCTGAATATTATCCAATTCTGCAATTTTTGGAAGAAGCCCCCATTGTTGATATTGCATTTTTTTTAAATAAATTAACACTAGGTAAATTATGCCGAAACACATAGCTAAAAATTGCCTCAATTCCTACTTGTTTAGCGAATTGTTCAATTTTATCCACCATAAATTGACCAATTTTTTTACCCCGAAAATTTTGATGAAGATATAAGCTAATCTCAACCGTTTTATAAAAAGCAGGGCGACCATAAAACGAAGACAAGCTAATCCAACCACAAGGCTGGTCTTGATATTTTATTAACCAAAGCGGACGATTTTGAGGGTTATGTTGGTAAAACCATTCTAATCGACTTTCAACAGAAACAGGCACCGTATCAGCAGTCACTTGGCGACCAGCAATTGTTGAATTATAAACATCGACAATAAATGGTAAATCTTCTAATGTAGCATCGTGGTAAGTGATCATGTTTTTTTGCTGTAAGTGGTTTAAAGAAAAATTATTGTAATTTTATTATTGATTATAGGCAATAAGGGATATTTTTATCTTGAGGGAAATACAACGTATCAATAGTTTATGGGAAAATAAAAAACAAATAAAATCAAATTTCTATCTAACTGTTAGTTTTATAATAATATTTGCTCATTGTCAAAAAATGAAAACTTTATCTAACCCTTTTTTTTATCAATAAATAAAAGCAAATAAAAACAAATAATTAAATATTGCTGATAAAAAAGGGTTTTTAAAAATAAAAATCTTATTTGCCTTTTGCCAAACAAGCTTTATAGTATATTGGCTTCTAGTTCACCGCCGTATAGGCGGTTTAGAAATGATAATCGTTGATGTTCAACAACACCGCTTGGTTCACCGCCGTATAGGCGGTTTAGAAAAACCGTGTAATCTTTTAGCGCCAGTTGCGTTAGTTCACCGCCGTATAGGCGGTTTAGAAAATTGTTCTATTTAGCATTTTACCGGTCAGTCCGTTCACCGCCGTATAGGCGGTTTAGAAAAAATAATTTATATACTATGTGTAGGAATTATTCGCATTGTTTACAGTAATTAGAAAAACTACGGTATAGTACTAACAAAAAATAACTTTCATCTTATCTCACTCATACTTCGTATCTTTAAATAATACACTAAATCGACCACTTCCCAACAACGCCAAACTAAAGGCGCTTAGTGCCATAAAAGCAGGATACTCCCAACCGCCACCGGCATTACTAAATGACCAGCCATTTACTGAATGAATGAAACTAATGACAATCATTTGAATAACAGCGAGTGAGCTGATCATACGAGTTAGCACCCCTAACAGTAATAACACGCCACCACCAATTTCAAAAGCAATTGTTAAATAACCGACAAATCCTGGCAAGCCCAGTGATTCAAAATATTGAGCTGTGCCATTAGGGGTAAAAACAAGGAGTTTAGTTAATCCATGCGCCAAAAACATAGCGCCTAACGCTATACGTAATAAAAGTGATGCAATATCAGTTTGATATGGTTTGATATTATTGTTCCTATAAGTAAATAAATTAACATTGTTCGATAGTTATGTATTTATATTAATGGTTATTTATTTATGTATAAATAGGGTAATATGTGACTTATTGTCTCATAAAATGGAATAATAGGGTGGAGTTAGATGAATAGGTCAAATAAATTATTAGAAATGACAGTATTTGTAACCGTTGTTGATTGTAATAGCTTTGTTGAGGCTGCAAATAAATTGAATATGTCTAAGCAGGCTGTGTCGCGTTATATTCAATCGTTAGAAGATCGTTTGCAAGTGCGATTGTTGCAACGAACTACCCGGAAAATGGTCATTACTTACGAAGGACAAACGTTTTACTTGCAAGCAAAAGCTATTATTAATGCAACCATAGAGGCAGAAAACGCAATAAGCATGAATAAAGTAAGTCCCCAAGGTATGCTTCGCATTAATGTACCTGTTAGTTTTGGTATTTTATATTTAGCGCCTTTATGGCAAAAATTTATCGATAAATACCCCAATATAGAGTTGGATATTACACTGTCTGATCGTGTGGTTGACTTACTTGAAGAGGAGTATGACCTTGCTGTTCGAATTAGTCGATTAGAAAACTCATCACTAATTAGTCGAAAACTGGCAACCACACAAATTATCGCAGCAGCTTCACCAGATTATGTTGCCAAATATGGCATGCCCAATCATCCTGATGAATTATTAAATCATAAAATTATTATGTATAGCCAATGGGCTAAAAAAGAACAATGGCATTTTTACAAAGATAATACTTATGACTCAGTTAATTTAAAAGCGAATATTTATTGTAATAATGGCGATACTTGTCGCCAAATTATGTTACAAAATGGCGGTATTTCACTACAACCCGATTTTATTATTGGTCAAGATATTAAAATGAAGAGGTTGGTTCGTGTTTTGCTAGATTATAATGTCGAGGATTTGAATATTTATGCTATTTACCCAAGCCGTAAATTGTTACCACTTAGAACACGTTGTTTAATCGATTTTTTAATCGGTGAACTTAAAGATTACCGAAGGTTAGTTTGTTGAGAAATGGATTACGTATTGTTTGAAATACTTTGTAATATACATATAATGTATCAAAAACTGCATTAAATAGCCTTTTATTATTTTGGTAATAAATTGGGATAATAAATTTAAAAAAATAAATTTAATAAGGAATATAAAATGAGTCTATTTTCCCGTCTATTTAGTCGTTGGGATAATAAAATTCGGCAATCGGATGACATTTTAGTTGCAAATTCTTCTATTGAAAATCCTCTATCTTTGGTAGTGCTATTCAATGACAATCTCTCTTTTAATCGACATAAATTATTAAAAACATTACGCAAAGTCGATTCGTCAATGAAAAACATCCGATTACCATCATCCATTGAACAAATAACTGATGGCGCTGATACCCTTGTGGCATGGGGGCAGCATATTATCAAAATTGTTGGTTTTAATGCCCCTTGTCCTTCCGAAATTTTACAGCCGTGTATTGAAAATAGTCAAAACACGCGAGAGCTTAAGCAACAAGTTTCTCATCACCAAAGCCATGTAATTTTATACTATGTTGGATTTGAAGAGGATTTAGTTGAGCAATATGTTGCTTTAACACAGTTTGCTGTTGGATTTGAATATTGCGATATGAGCGCGCTTATTAATGCAAAGGCTCATCAAATTTTAGCAACACATGTTGCTAGCGCACTGGCAAATGAACAACAAGGTGTCTATTTGTTACGTAATTGTTTACCACTATTTTTTATTGGATTTGTGGAATTTAATGTTGGCCATTTTGATGGCGTATGGATGCGTACTTATGGTGCAGACGCTTTTGGTTTGCCCGATTTGGCTATATTAGCCAATAGTTATGAAGATAGCGAGAAGTATATGAACATGTTCAATAATTTATTGCTTTATTTGCGGGATAGTGGGGCAGCGATACAAGCAGGTCATACTACAGAAGATACCGAAGGCAAAAAAATGTTATTACGTAGCCCATCAGCACAAGAATCTTTTTTACAAATTGGTGGAATGGTGTTGGTGATGGAATACCTTGTTGAGTAATCTTCAGCAATAAATCAGATTTATTTATATAACGATTAACATCCTCTTGATAATCATCGATTTTAGAAAAATTTAATATTAAGGAAGAATAAATGAATATTTTTTCACGTCTATTTGGTAAAAAGTCACAGCCACAACAAGCTAGCGGGGCACTAGTTGAAAACCCAGATATTAAGGAAGCATTAGCATTAGGTGTTGTGTTTAAAGGGCAATTTTGTTTTGAGGAAGATAATTTATTAAATAAATTACGCAATATAGATTCATCAATGAAAGACATTCAATGTCAACAGCCATTTGGACAGTTAGATGATGGATGTTATATCTTAGTTGGTTGGGGAAAACATGTGATTAAGCTATTTGGAATCAATGCCCCATATCCTGCTGAGGTTTTAGAAACTTGTGTAGCATCTGCACATTATAATCAGGATATCAAAGCGCAAATTCGCAATAATGATAGCCATTTAATTTTATATTATGTTGGGTATGAGCAAGATGTGCTTGAGCAATACCTAGCTTTAACCCGTTTAGCTGCTGGTTTGGAGGAGTTTAACGCTTTGGCTGTGATTAACGGAAATGGGCATTCTTCGCTACCAATAAATACTATTCGTGGATTGGTTACAGATAAAGGTGGAATTGATAGTTTATGCCATTGCTTACCCTCGTTCTTTTGCGGATTTGTGAAATATGAAGTTGAAGGTGTTAAAGGGGTATGGATGCGTACTTATGGTGCGGATGTTTTTGGCTTACCTGATTTTGCTGTATTAGCCAATAACCATGATGAGGGGGAATATTATTTTGAAATGTTTGGTAATATCCTAGAGTATCTACGTGATAGTGGTGCAACAATGAGTCCAGGCGATACCATGGATGTGGGCGATAATAAAATGATGTCATTACGCGCTCCACAAGATGATGAATACTTTTTGAAAGATCAAGGTCATGTTTTGGTAGTTGAAATAAATAGCAATAATGCAACTGCATAAATACTTAACTTGCCAGCAAAATTAATCTAATAAAATAAACGTCTATTTTTAAATAGTGCGTTTATTTTTTTATATTCATTTTATCACTTAATTTATTGCTTAATTTACTTATCGATAGTGCTAACCCATTATCAAAAATTTATTTTTTCATTGTGAGTACAATATCGCCAGAATTCAGCCTTACCTTTTCGCCATTATATTGGTACTCAGACCACAGGGAAGGGTTATCCGATTCACAGTCATTAATGATTCGATATTCACTATAACCTGTATTACTGCCCAAGATAGGTATAATTTCACCAACAGATCTTTCAATATCATGTTCAGACAAGTAGATAATTAATTTTTTGACTAATGCTAGTTTGTGTTTTAACTCTGGATTATCTTTATATGATGATTCAATAAAATCAATAATATCTAACATTTATAACCTTTATAAAAATGTAAAACCAAAAAAATGATTTGGGTCAAAAAGTAAATTACCACAGTCTTGACCATTGAAGTAAGTTATACTCATTGAGGAAAAGGGTATTGATGAGTATGTTATATCGGTGATACTTACGGCCTGCTCGGTTTTGAATAATTGTGAATAAATTGACATTAATGAAAAATGGTCATCATCATCTAAAGAAAACCATGCTTTAATTTCTGTTAATTCATTATATTGTATAATACCTGCTTCATTTAAATATAACTCAAAAATAACTTTATCAATAATAAAATATAATCTATCATAAAGCGGGTGAAAAATCGGTTGAGTAGCATAATCAATATAGCCAGCGATCATTACATCCTTTAGTTCACCAAGCATTAATCTATCAAAAAATCCCTGCATGATTAATCCTTTTTTACTTTGTACAATTAACTCAAAAAACGAGTCTGTTGTAATCAGTATATCAAGAAAGTTTTTCATATTAAAATCAACATTTACGCCATTCATTTTTTCACCTATACTTATTTAAGCATGTATGGGTAGCTTCTGCCAAAGCCTCAAACCCCACGTACAGCGCCCCCTCAATCTTGGCGGTGATTGGGTTTTGTTTTCCTATATCTTATCGTTTAAATACTTGAACACTAACATGCAGTTGCTCTAAATAATCAAAGTTATCGTATGCAAATGTTGTCACGCTCAACTTGCATCATTAACTACTTCAAACATCATCTAAAAGACATCTATTATTTGATAAATAGAATTCACCGATTTCTTGCACATCTTTATCGTCACTTTGTAAAGCTAAAATCGCCAATTTTTTTGATAACTTCTGGCTAAATGAATTGAATAAATACATCAATATACCAAATGTTTGATAATCCTGTTGCCCTAAAATAGGTATAATATAATCCCAAATATGTTTTTCTAGCCACTGTGTATTGATACTTAAAATAATCTCTTGGCATAATTTTGTATTGCCATCTAAATATTGCATAATGTTGATAATTTCAGGTAATAAGCTTATTTTGATTGCTTCTGGAAATTGTTTGATCAAGTGTAATAACAAGGGATCAAACTTTTGGGTTAAATGTGTTTTAATTAATTCAACGGCATTAGGCTGATTAGCTAATAAATAGAGTTTATTTAATAAATTATCCTGTAGATTAATGCAGTCGGTTAAAAACTGATTTATATCATTAAATGAGTGCATATTTCGGGTTACCTGTTTTATCTATGATGTTGCTCAAGGTTTTATCTGGCAAAACCATATCCAATTATCATGATGAAAATAGAATGCAATATTGTTATCAGGGCAGATAAGTAGGCTATCATCATGAATATTATCTAGACAATGGGTTGATATTTCTATCCCATTGGTATAGGCATCATAATAATATCCTGATTTAATGGTATAGTGCTTTATAATTTGAGTAAATTTTTCAAAAGCATTGTTATCAATTCTTACACAATGGTGATTCAAATGTTTATCAAGATGTTTGATGTTATTGGCAAATTTCTGCCACTTTCCATTAATTAGAAAGTGATATCGTTGTTTTTTATCTTTCTTTATAAAGTTGTTTATAAAAAAATTTAGATGATTCATAGTATATTGAATATCAAGTTATGATTTGACGTTTATATATTGCCATTTTATCTTAAAAAACACCTTTTAATTGTTTTTTTGATATTTTGATCTGTTTAGCGATGACTTCTACGTAGAATGAATCACTTTGAATAATGTAATGCCAATAGTCACCGAGATCATATTGTTGCCAATTAGGGAAATGAGATTGTCGTTCATTGACTAATTGCTCAAGCCATGATGATTCAGGGATAACCCAATAACAAGAATTAACATCATCGCTATCACAATGGCTGTAGTAAGTGCACTGTTTGTTTCGCTCAAAGCGCATTGCCCAAACATTAGAAAACTGGAATATACCCGTAAATTTAGAATACTTTGCAGGTTTATACCATATTTTACAATAGGCGGTTAACGTATCGCCTTTGGAATTTATGACAATGTCATCGTTGGGGGCTTGCCAAAAAGGAAGTTCAATGGGATAGGCATGATCTTTGGCTTGTGAGCATTGATAAGTGATACCATGATTGGTTAAGGTGGTTTGAATATACTCATCGTGGCTATTAAGATATTCATCTTCCGTTATCATAAAGGTAAGAATATAAGATGGACTAAGAACAATATCAAAAATGCGATCGATTTTGTCATAAACCACTATAGTAAAATCATTTAACTTAGCTTTAGCGATACTACTATCATTTTTGTAGGTGAATGTACTGTTAAAGGCTTGCGCAAGCTTGGCTAATAGTTGCTCAAATGAGCAATCCTCATTAATTAACAATCTTAACCATTTTTGGGGCGTATTCATCTGTTCCTGCTTAGCACTATTACTCTGCGATTAATTTAAGGCTGAACCGGTAAAAATATTCGCCAGTTTGCCAATAATATTTATCAATTTTAATCTTTTTGGGGATGAATTGTTAGGCTAATCTTATTTTTTATTATTTGAATAATTTTATTAAACGATTATTTTAAATTGAAGATAGCACTGAAAGTTGATTGATAGTTTTGCTATTTACTAATTTGTTAACGCTATCTATGCATATGATTGTCATGGTTAGGATTTTTGTTTCTGTTAAATCTAAACAAATATGCGTGGATATTGATATTATAACGTTTTCTCAAATTAGCATTTAATTAATCGCGCAACTATTTAAAAAATAGCAGTGCGACGCGTAAGTCGCACCGTTATTGCTTATATTATTGTTAGTGTCGTTGAATCGATTTAAATTTTTCTGTCGTTTGCTTTAATGCAATTTCTGTTGGTAAACGCTCCATCGAGCTTGCGCCATAAAATCCATTACAATCAGGACAATTTTTTAAGATATATTCAGCATCTTCTGGAGTAGCAATAGGGCCACCATGACATAAAATAATAATGTCTGGACGAATAGCTTTAGCCGCTTTTGCCCATTGATTGATTAACGGCACACAGTCAGCTAGTTTCAGTGCCGTTTCTGCACCAATACTTCCACCTGTTGTTAGTCCCATATGGGGTACTAAAATATCTGCACCCGCTTTAGCCATATCGATCGCATTTTGTTCGCTAAATACATAAGGTGTTGTAAGCAGATCTTTTGCATGTGCTTTGCGAATCATTTCAACTTCTAAAGCGTATCCCATTCCTGTTTCTTCTAAGTTTGCTCTGAAGTTACCATCAATAAGCCCAACAGTTGGAAAGTTCTGTACGCCAGCAAATCCCGTTTCCTTTAATTGATCTAAAAATTGGTCAAATTGACAAAAAGGATCTGTGCCATTTACACCCGCTAGCACCGGCGTATTTTTAACTACCGGCAATACTTCTTTAGCCATATCCATTACAATTTCGTTAGCATTGCCATAAGCAAGTAATCCAGCTAATGAACCTCTACCAGCCATACGGTAACGTCCAGAATTATAAATAACAATAAGATCGATACCACCAGCTTCTTCACATTTTGCTGATAATCCTGTACCTGCACCACCACCGATAATTGGGTGACCTTTAGCAATCATATCGTGGAATTTTTTTAACAATTGAGTTCGTTGACTACTCATTATATTCTCCAAATATTTATTTCATTATCTTTGTAAATTCGTTGATGATCAGATCACAAAACTGCGGTGAGTTTATATGATAGGAGGTTTTTATTAACTTTCTTTTTTCAGTTTGGATAAAGGTTTTTTCAAATTCATCAATAAATGCTTGATTAGCTTTTGGTGACCAAAAAGCACCATCTTCAATATCTAAAGCCGAAAATCCACCTTCAGGAATAATAAAAGTGACATAACCTTGGCATTGATTAAGTTTATTTGCGATCCAATGAGCCATTTTTTTGTTTTCTTCTGGCGTTGTTCGCATTAAGGTCACTTGTGGATTATGTGGATAAAACAGACGATCTTTATATTTTTGTGGGATAGTATCAGGGCTAGCAAAATTTACCATATCAAGTGCGCCACACGATCCAATATAAGGTATTTGGCTTCTGGCAATGGCACCAAAACGGTCTTCATCACAAGCTAAAACGCCATCGAATAAATAATCACCTACTTCAGTTGTTGTGATATCAAGTACCCCATGCAATAAATGGCTATCAGCGAGTTTTTCCATCGCTTTGCCACCACTGCCTGTAGCATGAAAAACCAAGCAATCATATTGATCGTGTAATTTAGCTGATAAGGATTGAACACATGTCGTTGTGACACCAAACATAGTCAATCCAATTGCAGGCTTATCTTCAATCGTATTTTGGGCTTTAAATAGAACCGAGCCAGCAATAAAGTTAGCCGCATTGGTTAAAACTTTTCTTGATATAACATTAATTCCAGCAATATCAGTAACAGAATACATCATTGCAATATCACTTGCACCAATATAACCCGAAATATCGCCAGATGCCATTGTTGATACCATCAGTTTAGGAATTCCAACAGCGAGTGATTGCATAGCAGGAGTAATTAATGCTGTTCCACCTGAACCACCTAAACCCAGTATGGCTTCTACATCATTTTGAGCCATCAAAAATAATTTGAACGCATCAGCCATTGCAACAATTGCTTTGCCTCTATCGCCGCAAAAAACAGCTTGTTTACCATTTGGATGGTAACTAGCAACGGTTTCTGCGACGATAGCGGCTAAATGATTATATTGATGAGGTTGTGTAGAAATATCGACAATTTTACAGTTAAGTTTTTTCAAATCGAGAAGATTTTTGATATAAACGATTTCTTCCCTTTTTGTATCTAATGTTGTAACTAAATAAATTGTACGAGTTGATGCCATTTATTATTCCTAAATAAGTTAATTAGGTAGATACTTGTAACAAAAGGATGATGAATTGTCATACATTACATATCAAAAATAAGACTTAAGTCTCATTTTTTGTGGGGTGATAAATTTTAACTAATTTATTAAAATGCGGTATCATGTTTACGATTACTACAAATTAAAGATATATCAATGATTCAAAAGACTTTAGTACCTTCCTCAATATATACTGGCGTAAAAAAACGGACTTATGAACGTTTAATTAATACTGCATTAGAAGCATTAGAACAGGGCTGTGAACTCACTATAACCGAACTTGCTGATAAATCTGGTATATCCCGAGCAACCGCATACCGCTATTTTCCGACACAAAGTGCTTTAATTACAGCTGTGGTTGAAAGTTCATTAGAACCTATTTTTAGTTGGCGATCAAAAAAACAAAATGCAGAAGAACGTATTCATGATTTTTTAGCTTTTGCTTTTCCACAAATGTTAAAACATGAAGGGGCATTGCGTGCTGCGATAAAGGTCTCATTACAACAATGGGCAACAGAACGAGCCTCATTATCACCACAAACCGAAAACTTGGTGCGGGGTAATCGCAAAGAAATCCTTTCAACACTATTGTTACCTCTTAAAACTGAACTGCCTGAAGAACTTTATGATAAAGTAATTTATGCTATTTCAATCATTTATGGCTCTGAAATATTTATGATGCTTAAAGATATCTGGAAGCTTGATGATCAGTCTGTAATATCGCTATCGCAATGGATAGCTAAAGCAATCATTAATCAAGCCAAACAAGATGCGTCGAAAATTTGATTGGATATCGAAAATAACTCAGCGCCACAAGTTTGCTTAGTCATTATTCTATTATAAAAATCAAGAGATTTTATAAAAAAGCAGACAATATAAAATGATGATTCATCCCTATTTAGATATTTGAAGCAGGAAACTATAGTGAAAAAGTTTGTTTTTATTCTCATTTTTTGTCTTTATGGTTGTGCGTACAAGCAATTACAAAGCTTGCCAAGTCATGATACGATTATAAAATTAATTGTTGATGAAAGTGCTGGGGTTATTGCCGAATCAAAGGAATACTCTTACCAATTCACTAGCCATGATGCAATTAAAGAACTCAAAAGCTATCGTGAGTTTTTATCTGAAACCAAAGATGATATTGAAAGTGTATCAATTAGATTTTATCAAGAAAGTTTAAGTGATGAAATTATTGCTCGATATAGTAGTTTTATCTCAGAAGCAAAAATCTTAAACAATAAAAGCTTATTGGCAAAATATAAATCAAAATTAATTTTGAAAGATGGTTATTATCAAGTGCACTTTAAAACTAAAGGAAAAGTCTATAAACAAGCCAATACGATATCCGATCAATATTTATTGCCAAAACCAATTAAAGTATCAATTAGGACAAAGCATGAACTAGACTCAAATGATGATATAACTGGCGACGTAGCCGGGTTAATTATATTACCAATTGTTGTTCCACTGATGATGATTGGTTGTCTTATCGGTCCTTGTTAAATGCATGTAAAACTAAATTTGAATCATGATTTATTAACTCAATTAAAGCGAACCATTAAAATTTATTGCATTAACTTATTTAATATTAATTTTATACTGAAATTATTCAATAAATGGCTATTTTAAGTTAACATCATAAAAGCTGAACATTTAATAATGTTCAGCTTTTATTGACAATATTTATGATGATTTTAACAACGTTAATAATAGCGTATTCACGTTCAAATTTCACATTCTAAAATCGAAAAAATTTACATTTATCTTGCTAGTAATATTCTTGTATTTAGTGGTATTGAATGGATTGTTTACATTGTTCATCGTGCACCAAAAGTAAGCAGGTATTACTTGATAATACCGCTTGTTGTAAGCGCTGTTTGTCGTGTTCATTAAGATCGTTAATGCAAGCAACGATATAACTACAGGTTTTGCTTCGTAAAGCCTTTTCTATCGTCGATATTAAATTTTCATTCTTTAAATTACTTAAATGAATAACTTTTTGTTTGTCGAGTCCAGCAGTATTGATCCATGCACGTTTTAACATTGGCCGATTTGATAGCCATAATTGCCATTTTTTAGCTTTATTCAATGATTTTAATAAAGGTCGCTGTTGTTGTAACAGTTGTTGGAAAGGCGATTCAAAGTGAATAGCCATAAGTTGTTGTGATGAATGTTCAATTAACATAATAACCTCGACACTGTTTCTATATACAGTGTATATTAATACAGTGTTTTGGCGTTGTAAACTCTATTTATGAACATTTTTTGTATTATTTATAAATAGTACAACATCACGGACGCAACCATTGATATGACAAGATTCCTAAAAAAGTTGTTAAGACTGATCCAACAACATGTATAAATATTGTTGTTAATCCCCAAAATATTCGACCTCCTTGTAAAAAGTTAACAATTTCGGCTGAAAAAGTTGAAAAAGTTGACAGACCACCACAAAAACCCGTTATCACAAGTAATCGCCATTCGGCTGAAAGATTAGAGTGATTAAAGAAAGCAATAGCAAAGCCAATAATATAACCTGCAACTAAATTAGACAGTAGTGTGCCTAGCGGAATTGCAAAAGCAATAATATTCAATTTAAGCGATAAAAACCAACGCAATAAACCACCTGCCACAGAGCCAACTGAAATGGCTAAAATAAGTTTCAACATAGATAATCCTTAATTAGCAAAAGCGAAATCTAACCGCATTAAGATAAAATGCAGCCTTTTACTTACAATAATTAACACGTTAAGGTAAACATCACATTAATTAACAAAAAATTTAGTTATGATTATAACGATAGAAGATAGAAACGAATATCGTTTTATCCAAGTTTTATTTTTGTGTTTATTGAATAATAATAAATAAAGTCAGGACTTAATATGATTTGCCTATACAATTAATTTAATCATTAGGAAATTATGATTTGATTAGGCTAAAATAGCCATTAAAAATTGATATAGCAAAGGGGGAAATATTGTGTTTACAGGAATTGTACAAGGAGTGGGTCAAATTATTGATATTAAAGATCAAGATAAATTAAGAACATATAAAGTCAAATTACCGCATCAATTAACCGATAAAATTGAAATTGGTGCTTCAATAGCCAATGATGGCTGTTGTTTAACTGTGACAGGCTTTGATAAAGATGTCGTATCTTTTGATATTATGGAAGAAACCATTGCATTGACCACATTAGGTGATAAAAAAATCAATGATTACGTCAATATCGAGCGTAGCGCCAAATATGGTGACGAAATTGGTGGACATGTGATGTCTGGGCATATCTCTTGCACCGCAACCATTATTGATATTCAAAAAACCGCAACAAACTGCCATATGGCGTTAAAGTTGCCACCACAATTTAGCAAATATGTATTATATAAAGGCTTTATTGGAATCGACGGCGCTAGTTTGACCGTTGGCGAAATTAACGATAATTGCTTCCATATCCATTTAATTCCTGAAACACTTACAATTACCACATTAGACGCTAAAAAAGTCGGAGATAAAGTCAACATTGAAATTGACTCACAAACTCAAGCCATTGTTGATACTGTTGAACGAGTATTAGCCGCAAGAGAATGATAATATTAATCGAATTTGTGTCAGATTTAAGCTAATTTGTGCTGATTATAGATTGAAAATTCCTTATGATGGCTTTTATTTAATAGTCAAAAGAGGCTAACATGCGTATTTTGTACAAAGCGAAAGCCATTATTTATAGTACATTATTATTGAGCACAAGTTGCAGTTATGCGGCACAATTACAATTAACTAGCACTGATCTTATCGATAAAGGGTTTACTGCTCGGTTTATATCCAATCAATTTGGTTGCCAAGGCGAAAATATATCTCCGCAAATTTCATGGCAAAATCTACCCAAAGCGACAAAAAGTTTAGTATTAACTATGTATGATCCTGATGCACCAACGGGTTCTGGTTGGTGGCATTGGGTGATTGTTAATATTCCTGTACAAACGCCGTTTATTAAACAATCAGCAGGAAATAATCCCAATTTATTACCTAAAGGAAGTAGGTTAGTACGTAATGATTTTGGCGTGATAAATTACGGTGGTCCATGTCCTCCGCTAAATTCGACTCATCGATATCAATTTACACTTTATGCACTAGACATTGATCACATTGAGGTTGATGAACAAACCACACCAGCTCTAATTGGTTTTATTGCTAATTCGCATCAAATAGCGAAGGCAGATATGATTTACTCCTACTCACGTTGATATTGGTTAATAGGCTATTAGGATTATGGATTTTGCTTCAATTGGTCGAGTGACTTATATAACACAACGTTGCAATCAAACCCTAAAGCAGATTCAAAGCAATGATCCTATGATTGTCTATGTCATAAATGGCGAAAAACAGATTGAATGTGAGGGCGAATATTTTAAGGTAAAAACAGGTCAATTAGTCCTGATTCCAGCAGGTAATCTAATGAATATAAATAATTTTTATATTGATGATAAGGATTATCAAGCCATCTGTTATTCTTGGCATGCACAGTTAATAGACCAATTTGCTTTATCTCATCTTTATCAGAGTAGTCAAATTCTTAAAAAAATTAAAGTTGAAACAATATTACCTGAAATTTTTATTACTCGATTGATACAGATTAAAACAGAATTATTGACACATAACCAATGCAATTCTAATCTTGTTAAACATTTATTTATTGAATTATTAATTAGATTATCTGCATTTGGTGTGTATTTTCCCCTGAATAATAACCCAAAAATTAGCCAAAAAATTCGCGAAATTATTAACCAGCAGCCAGACAAAAAGTGGCAGGCAGCAGAAATTGCTAAACAATTTGCTATGAGCGAATCAACTTTAAGGCGACATCTTGCTTTAGAAGGATATAATTTATCTAAAATTATCTTAGATATAAGAATGAATTTTGGTTTAATGCTGTTGCAAACTACCCAAAAAACGATCCTACAAATTGCCCAAGAAGTGGGATATGAATCAGGCTCTCGTTTTGCTTTTTACTTTAAACAACGTTTTGGATTTTCACCAAAGAGGCTACGTTAGTCAATTTTTTATTACTAACATTTAATTTTATTTATTAAATTGTTTTGTATTTTTCAATTTTCATTGAATCAATAATTAGCTTTATTATTTTCATAATACTCATTGTTTGTTAATATTTATATATATAAAGACATTGAACTGTTTGCACTTCTTGATTAAATCAATCCGCTAAAAATGCATAAGGCGTTTTTCCCGAAATCGCTTTATGCGGTTTAACTGTATTATAATAGTTAATAAATCGCTTAAGTTTTTGTTGCCTGTCTTTTGAATCTTCGAATATTTGCTGATTATGCCGCATACTCATTAAAGTGCGTATCACGTTTTCTGCTTTCCCGTTCGTTTTTTGGAGGGATTGAGTGAATTTTTGATTGGTATCGTTTTAATAAATAGGTATTCACAAGCCTCTTGATATTCATGTCAATTGTTTGAATAAATACATTTCTAATGTTTTATAGCGTTTGCCCTTACTGAACAATGGAACAGACAGCTACAATACAGCTTTGTTATCACGTTATAAATGGTTGAATAACGGACCATAAAACATTCAGCAAAACCGTGAAGGTTATTTTTTATGATACAGTTGCTCAATATTTTGTCGTTAATAAGGATATAGTTTTGTTTTTAAGTATATTCATGACAGCATTTTTTTATATTACAGTAAACAGCGCGAATAATTCCTACAAGTCAGTTGATATAATTACTTATCCTTATAATTTAAATTGAAATTTTTGATAAAAAAAGTAAAAAATAGTTGCAAAAATGAGTAAAAAAACGTAATTTGTCTGCTTAAATTGATTATCGTTATTAATTACAAAACAAACATTCATAAATTTTAAGTTGGTTTAAATAGTTAGGAGCTGGGTATCATGGGGTCGTCTGTTGGTAATATTTTGCTATCTAGCATTGCATCATTTAGCTAGTTTAATTTTTCCAATTGATTGAATTAAGTATCTACATATTATGATGTATCTATTGCCAAAAAAGTGACAATCATTTTTACATTGCCATAATCCTATTGTTTAAACTATTGATATAATTAAATTAAATATATCAAGTTTGAAAATAACTAAAGTATCGAATAAAAACCATATTAAATTTAAATAATAACAAGTATCCACTGTATCAAAGTCGCAAATGCCAGGATAGAGCAATATGCAAAACAAAATGGTAAGGATAGAAATAGTATGAAATACCACTTAGATAATTTTGTTAAATTAATGAATGAATCCAAAAAGAATCGTTATTTGCTAGTTGATAAATTAAGACCATTACCGGATTATAATTTAATATCTGTTGACAATATTCTTGAATTCTTTTTCGATAAACAAGCCGATAAAAATGCCAAAAAGGAGCGGATTGTTCCCATTTTAAGGCCAGATTTGAGTCATGATACCGATCATTGTCCGCATCTGATATTAATTGCAGATCAAAACGAATCGATAAACCCTGAACTATTGGCACTTTCTCTTAAAGAGGCTAGTAGTGAATTATTTATGGATAAGCGCTATATATGCGCTTGGCTTATAAGTGATTTACCGCTAACACAATTAGCTGAAGAATTAGTCACCATAGGAGAAAATTTGGCTAAAGAAGCACTGACAATAAATAGTCGATTTTTTCCTTATTACGAACCTTTTCGTATGCAATTATTACATGAAAGTAACCTGATTTATCAACAATGGTTACCTAGGCAGTTAAAAGGTATTGCACAATATTGTTATCTTAATTTAAGCCGTAAAATTAAAATTATCCAAAAACCCGAACCAAACGAAATCTTAGGTTTTTCACAAATAAGTGACCGTACGGTTTCGTATCAACAATATGCTAAACAAATTTTTCTTTGCTTTAAAACTTTAATCGAAAATAAACAGATCAAAACACCTGACGATAGACAACTTATTATGGTGGCTGATAAATGGTTAGATAGCATAAGAACAGGTCTAGCCGATTTAGAAGATCAGTTTGCATTTGTCATCAACAGCTTGTTTTATAATATTGATTTAATGAATCAAGCACAAACGCAACAGGCTGTACTTAATGCAATTGAAAATCCAGGCACATTAAAACAAAACTTATCGGTACTGAGAAAATCGCAATGGGGGCAAGTAAAATAATGGAAGAACAATCAAAACAACAAGAAGAACAAGTTTTACATAATCACGAAACCGATATAATTAAAGACGCCGAGGATGTTAACGAAAAAATAGCAGAACTTGTTTCGCTTAGTAAAGAAAACTGCCGGCTTTGCGGGCGTGATGGCTATCCCATTTATCTACTCAGAAAGGCAGTAATTAGAAAAAAAGCATGGGGCGTAGATTGGTCTAAAAATGTGCCTAAGGGCGTAGCAAAACAACCATCTCAAGCATTACAAAAATATGAATATGTACTGCGTAATGTAAGGCAAGGTTACATCTATGTATTAGTTGAAAGCATAGAAGGCAAAAAAGAGTTTATTGGTTATGAAGTTACTCCTGAAGGCGTGTTTAGACATAGACCAGTTGAAAATATGGTAGTCAATAAATGTGATTCTATGGCGCAATCTTGTACTAAAAAAAATCACCATATACCAGCTTCGTTTATTACCATTAATAATTATTTATACAAAAAGGCGTGGATTGCCTATAGTAAGCAGCCTTGGTCAAAAAAAGTTCGAGAACAATATCGCACAGGTAAAGCCGATTTAAGTCGTTTTACCTTTGTTGATCTGAGTGTCGAAGCAACTCGAACGTTATCTAAAGATCAAATAAGTGCGGAAAATTTATTTAAAACGGCTGTTGATTATAATCGTAGAAAAGATAACTATACAGAGCTTCCCCCAGATTCGGCACCGTTACAACCAGAATTGGTATTTGAAGATCTGACAATAACGGGGTATTACAGTTTACATCATTTTCAAAGCCGTAAAGATTCTGATTGGGGTTACTATCAATATGTATCTGCAATGGAATCCCAACTTCTTTGCAAAATTCCTGTGGTAGTGGTTGAGGATAATTTTGGTATTGTTGAAGAGCTTAACTATCAACGTGAAGTCAACAATAATTTTACGGGTGATAGAAATTTAATCCATAAAAAAGACAAAAACACAGGGATCCCCTATGTGTTTAGCTTAATTCATACTGATGAATTTGAATATAAAAATGCAATACTTAACACCATCGACGCTTACGAAAAATCAATAGATAAATTTTATAAAGAGCGTTCATCGGGATATATTCGCCATACAATCGATGAGTCAGGAAGCACAGTTAACCATTTGACTCGTAGCGAAATTGATATCTGTAGTAATCACCCTTTAACTAATTATGGTACCTGTGAATTTATTCCTGAAAATAAATCCGCCGAGGAAAATTTTGCAAAAAATTGGAACAAATTAAAAAAACAGCTTGATACTAATAAAATTGAAACTTTTCGAAAAGATAGGCGAGACTACCAAAGTATGGTCAAAAGCCGTTTATTAGACTATTCCAAAGATTATGCCTATTATGCACGTTGGCTATTTGGTAAAGCAGGCAAAAACTCCAAGTTATCACAAACCGTTATTAGTGAACGTAATAAAAACCGTTTTTGGGAAGTGGAATTTGATTATCAACTTAAAGCGTTTCATAAGTTATACCTTGATGATGCACATATTATGTTATCCAGTCATATTCCACCAACTGACGATGTCAAAGCCTTATATGACGAACTGTGCTCAGACGAAAACAGCTATTACTATCGAGTAATAGCGGGTGATAATAAGCAATTGTTTCTAGAAACCGACAGTGATACATCAGCAAGTAGTGATCCTTCATCAACAACCGAACCCCCAAAAACAGATGGTTCCACGTCAGAAGATGATTCGTCAGATGATGAGTTTAACAAAGCGATGGTTGATAGTGTCAATGCAATATTTGGTGCAGAAGTCAGTACGTCAGATGGGGATATTCTTCTTGGTTATTTAATCCGTAATCATATTTTATCGTTGGCAACTGATATTAGCAAAGGTATAGCAACCGAATACCGTAATGGCAAAGTTCTACTTAACCAAACGTTAATATCAGAGCGTTTAAAACTTTTAGCCGAAAAAATAGCAAACGGTAAAGTGACACAAACAACCTTAAATATTCGCATGACCGATATTGCCGAAGTATTTAACCGAATTGGCGAAATTTCGGCAACTGGTGGCGTCAATTTCAAAACTAATTTAAAAAACGCACAAGGTGATAACTTATATTTTAACAAAGCAGATTCTAAATTTTACATTATGGATGTAAACGGTAAATCCCGAAGCTTTACCCGTGAAGAATACGAAACAATAAGACAAAAAACCGTGTCACTTGAAATAGCCATGGTGACCGAAAATCCTCGAGTAACCCCAAAATTATTGGAAGAATTTGAAAAGTTAGCCAATGAAGAGGTTTTATCAATTAAGAAATTTCGACAATTTGCCAATCGCGTGCCCAAAGAAGTTGAAATTTCGGTAATGGCAAATGGCGACGACTTACAACAATCGCTATTAAAAGAATTAGAAGAATCGAAAAAAATATATCATGTTCAAACTGAAAACCAAAAAATTGTTGTCAGCGGTTTAACAAAATGCTTTTTAAATGTGGTAATGATTCATTTTACGCTAAATGCATTTAAAAATAATCTGGAAAAAATCAAAACCGAGACCGATCCAATACAAAAAGCCTTTCTGCTTTATGATTTAACCTCGAGTTTAATCGCTATCGCAGGTATGGCGGCCGAAGTTGGCGGGCATATTATCAAAATGGCAACAGGTATGACCGCACTTAAGATGACTAACTTTTTAACACGTCATCCTTATGGCGAAAGCCGACTAACACCACCAAAATTGAAACTCGCTTATGGCATGAAGCAAGTTTTTAATGTCACAAACAAATTTCTCAATTTTGTCGATAAAGGGCTTGGTATATTAGCAATAGCAGACGGCGTGATAGAGATTTTAAAAGGTGGTAATTTAATTCTTAATGAAAAAGAAATTGTAGCAGGGATACTAAAATTAACAGGTGGTTTTGTTATAATGGTTGGTGCAGCAGTGACATTAAAAATGGTTGCTTTAGGGCTTGCGGCTGAGATGGTACCAGTAGTGGGAGCTGTTGTTACTATTGCTGGTATCATTATTCTTTATATTTCCACACTATTTGAGCGTAGCAAGCTAGAGCGTTGGTTTGCTCGTTGTGGTTTTGGTATTGATAATGGGCGTTATCCAATGACAATTGCCGGATGCAAACAAGCGCTAAATGATTTTTCGGCGTTGGTATCAGGCCTCTCACCACAATTGCGTTTTGCACAGCCCGATAAAAATCAAGAAATTTTACTAGCTGAATTTATATATCGCTCGCTTTATCTTGATATGACCATTCATGACTTCGATATGGAAAACGATAAATTAGCATTTATTGTCACTATTATGGATAAAAGAAACCCAGACTTAAAGGTGAAAATACAACTTAACCATAATAATATAAGTAAAATGCTGGAACCGAAACTCCTTGAAGATAGTTTGAATAAACAATTATATGGTCGTCCCTATATTATATTCACCCACGATAAAGGTAGAATGTTTAAATATCAATCAGAAGAGGTTGAAAATGATAATAGTGATTACACATTAAAACCAGTAACAGGCACTAAAACCAATCTGGTTATTCGCTTTAAGCTGGCCGAGGTAAATCATAAAGCCATTACATCATTACTCTATACCGTTGAACTTAACTATAAAAAACCCGATATCATAAATGGCGACCAAATAGAAGAGTCACAACCGCTTCATCAATTTTATGAATTTGACGGTTATGGGATCATGGTTTTAAACCATAAATAGATTATAAAGGAACAAAAATATGCCATCACGCTATCAACCGCAAATAGTAAACTGGAATCAAGACCTTAGTAAAACCAGTGGTTTGGGAATTATCAGCGAAGCAAACTATATAGCTTGTGCCAATGATAATTATCTTGAAATTTATCGTTATAGAAAAATTTTTGCATTAACCATAGCAATTATTTTTTTATTTTTTATGGATATCTTTGTTATTTTTTTATTGTTTTATCTTTTGTTTTCCAAAAATATTGTATGGAGTGCTGTTTTTATATGTTTTTTACTGATAATAGTAGTGAATATTATTACTTATCACATTTTATTTAATTTCCTTTTTGCCTATTTTGCCCCCTTTAGCAATCCTATTCGCTTTAATCGTAAAACAGGTAAAGTGTATCTTTACGAAGCAGTGGCAATGAAATGGATGTTTAAACTCTGGACACCACTTAACGCATTCAAGGATTTAAAACAATACCAAATCAAAGTTTATGATTGGGCAGACTTTCATGCGGTATTGCAACGTTCATCAGGAGCCTTTGCTAGTGGCGGTACAATTGAACACCATACATTACTTGGTGTAGCTTGTAAGCCAAACAGTCATGAACTGATTGAGTATATCTATATTGGTGAAACCAACCAATTTGCTTATGCTTGGAACTGGATCAGCCATTTTATGGAGTATGGAACGGATAGGCCATTAAATAAAGCGGGTTTAAGATATATAGATTACAGTCGAGACGATGCCAAAAGTTTTATGGATGTTGAACCGCGCATTAAAGTCACCTCAAGGCAAATTGAAGGGTTAGACAGAGCCTCGAAAGCGGGGTCAAAAGAAGAGCTAGCCCAAATTGAACAAGAATACCAACTGAGTGGTACTGTCTATCCTGTTTATTAATAAAGTAAATAATAATAAAAATAAGCAAATAAGGAACAAAATATGTCATCACGCTATCAACCACAAATAGCAAATTGGAATCAAGACCTTAGTAAAACAAGTGGATTGGGCATTATCAGCGAAGCAAACTATATAGCTTGTGCTAATGATAACTATCTTGAAATTTATCGATATCGTCCATTGTTAAGATTTAGTATTGGATTTTTTTTAGTTGCCGTATTGGAAATTATTACTGTTTTTTTCTTGTTTTATTCTTTATGTGGAAAAAACATTAACTGGCTTATAGTTATCTTATATCTATTTATATCAATTGCATTAGGAACTGGTAGTTATAGTGCTCTATTCAATTTTCTTTTTGCCTATTTTGCCCCCTTTAGCAATCCTATTCGCTTTAATCGCAAAACAGGTAAAGTCTATCTTTACGAAGCAGTGGTAATGAAATGGATGTTTAAGAACTTGATACCTTTTAGTGCATTTAAGGATTTAAAAAAATACCAAATCAAAGTTTATGATTGGGCCGACTTTCATGCGGTATTGCAACGTTCATCAGGAGCCTTTGCTAGTGGCGGTACAATTGAACACCATACATTGTATGGTGTAGCTTGTAAGCCAAACAGTCACGAACTGATTGAGTATATCTATATTGGTGAAACCAACCAATTTGCTTATGCTTGGAACTGGATCAGCCATTTTATGGAGTATGGAACGGACAGGCCATTAAATAAAGCGGGTTTAAGATATATAGATTACAGTCGAGACGATGCCAAAAGTTTTATGGATGTTGAACCGCGCATTAAAGTCACCTCAAGGCAAATTGAAGGGTTAGACAGAGCCTCGAAAGCGGGTTCAAAAGAAGAGCTAGCCCTAATTGAACAAGAATACCAACTGAGTGGTACGATTTATCAAGTTTGCTAATAGGGATGATTAACTAAAAAACTTTAATCATGTTATAAGTTACAGGTTGTTATGTAGCAATAGGAATTTAACTGACAATAGGGTTGATTTTATATAATAAATGAAATTGATAAAAATATATTCATACAAAATTTAATCCAATAATTTATATAAGGTTATTCTTATATAGGGGGGAGGAATGGGGGGAACAGCTGGTTACTATATGCTAATACTGGATAAAACTAAGTTAGTCATTTTTATATTGATCATGGACTAGCACTGATTTCTATGTTTGATAAAGGCAAAAAGCTTGTTTTTGACAATAAATCCACGGGCGATGAGCAATTACCAATTGTAAATGCCGTTATGGTTCAATGGGATGAAATCTACATCAATCCGAAGGCTTTTATTTCAATTTATAATAAAAAATAATAACTTTTTATTTAAAATAAGTAGAAACTACACTACATCTATCACGATACGTTCATAACAGATGAAAACAAATATTTATATATAGAAAAAACAATTAATCAATAAGTAAATGTTTTCATTTATCATTATTTTAACAGTTGTAATCAATTCATATATCATAAGGTTTACAAGTGTTATATGAATTGATACGATCAGACTATCTATCATTCTTTATATTAATCAATAATGTTTTACCTTATTTTTGTAACAATTATTTGGTCATTCTCATTTAGTTTTATTGCGGTTTATTTAAGTGGACAAGTGGATTCTTGGTTTGCTGTTGTGATGCGAGTGCTACTTGCCTTTATGACTTTTATTCCATTTTTACGTTTTAAAAATATTTCTTTTAAGCAGATGTTGCTTTTAATGGGAGTGGGGGCATGTCAATTAGGGATTATGTACTTTTTTTATTATAATTCTTTTCAATATATTTCGGTGCCTGAAGTCCTGTTATTTACTATTTTTACACCAATTTATGTCACAGTTATTTATGATTTATTGCAGCATCATTCATTAAGACTTAGCTATCTTTTAATGGCAATTATTGCGGTAGTTGGCGCGGCTATTATTCGCTATGATCATATTAGTGCTAATTTTATTATTGGTTTTTTATTGATCCAGGGCGCTAATATCGTTTTTGCATTAGGTCAAGTAGGATATAAAAGGATTATGGAAGTTTATCCAATGCCCCAACATCAAGCTTTTGCGTGGGTTTATTTAGGGGCTGTGGTTGTTGCTATTTTAGGCTGGCTGTTGTTTGGTGATGCATCAAAATTACCAACAATTAGTTTGCAATGGGGAATTATTATTTGGCTTGGCGTAGTTGCTTCTGGTGTGTGTTATTTTTTGTGGAATTATGGTGCAACTAAAGTGGATTCGGGCACTTTGGCTATTATGAATAATATGGTTATTCCAACAGGGATTTTGGTGAATGTGGTGATTTGGCACCAATCACTAGACTGGGTACGCTTTATATTAGGTAGTGTAGTCATTATGTTGGCACTACTGCTACACTACAAAGTTAAAAATCGCTCATTAAGTTAAAAACAATAATCTGTAGGAATTACTCGCGTTATTGACAGTAATTTGAGAAACGACCGTCATAAATAGACATAAAAACAGAACTAACACCAAATCAAAGATTGGCGATATGGGCTTATATTATAAAGAAAAATAACCGCCACTGATTTGGCTAAACGTTTTGGTGAGTCGTCCGACCATTTGTAACCTGCTAAAAAAACCTGATTGAAGCTATTTGTCTTCTTAACCGGTAACAACAAGTGTTATAAAAACATCAATTATGTCGTTAACTATCTGATTAAAATTGAAAAATAGATTAAAGAGCTATTAAGACGGCAAGCCAAACATTCATTTTTCAGGTGATATGTTTTGTAAAAAATATTCAGGATTCTATACCGTTTGGTGATTAATTAAGACTCTGCAGTATCTTATTTATTAGGTTCAAAAGATAGAAAGTGATTTATTCACTTTTATAATATGGTTAAACCAAATAAGTTGATTTTAAGTAAAACGCATTATGCATTGTTAGCGGATGATTTGAATCATGAAGTGTAAGCAATCTGGTGTTTTGCTACAAATAAGCGTTTAAGGTAAATGTGTCATAATTGATAAAATTAACGGTGTTGTAATAGAAGATAGCGTCGTTGATATTAATAAGCTTGAAGCAATAGGACCTTGCAACACTTCAAACTGCCTTGCCATCATATAACAATTTATCGCAATTGAAACCGAACTGAGTAATACCACCACTTGCAATTCTAAACTTGGTAGTCCGATGAGCTTACCTACAATATAAGTAACAATAGGTAACACAGTCAATTTTAATGTGCAGATAGCTGTTGTAATTAAAAGTTTATCGCGAATTTTATATTCAGCCAGTCCCATTCCTAAAACAATTAATGAAAGAGGTGCTGTCATCTCACTCACCATTTTGGTTGATTTATCGATAAAGTTAGGTAACGGTAAACCAATAAAATTCACTACAATGCCTGTAAAAATTCCAATAATAATGGGATTTTTTGAAACATTTTTAAAGGCTTTAACAAGCCCTTCAGTTGAACATTTTCCCATTTGCACAAATTCAATAGAAACCGTCGCAAGCGTCCATAAAATTAACGCATTAAAGATAACGATAATGGCAACAATGGGGATAGCATTATCGCCTAATAACATTTTAATAATAGGAATACCAACAAACACGGTATTGGTGTAAATACTACCCATAGCAAACATTGTACTTTCTGAACCATTTAACTTAAATAATTTAGATGCAATTAGGCAACCAATCGCAAAGACAATAAAGGATCCTCCAAAAAAGACGAATAACAGTTTTATATCGATTTGCGAATGTTCAGAAAAATGGCTCATGATCTGAAATAGCATGATGGGAAATGCAATATAAAAGGTAAATTTGGTTAAACTATCGGTGACTGTTTTTTGCCAACGACCTAGTTTAACTGCTAAAAAACCTAATAAAATTAGCATAAAAAGGGGCAGGGTAGATAAAAACTGCGCCCATAATGTAGTCAGAAATTCCATAGTTATTATTTTATTGATGATTGCGTATGAAGTACCATTCTAAGTCAGTTGAGCGTTTTGAATCAAATTGATAGCCCTCTAGATTAAAACTTTTAATATCGTCACTCTTTTCAATGCAATTTTTTATAATGTATCGACTCATCAGTCCGCGTGCTTTTTTAGCATAAAAACTGATAACTTTATAGGTATCTTTGCTTTGATCTAAAAAGATAGGCTGAATAATAGTTGCGTTTAATTGTTTTGGTTTGATCGCTTTGAAATATTCGTTTGAGGCTAAATTGATTAATGTGCGATGTGATGATTTGGCTAGTTCGCTATTAAGGTGTTGAGTTAATTTATCGCTCCAAAATTGATAAAGATTAGTGTTATCGCCATTTTTTAAGCGGATCCCCATTTCTAAACGATAAGGTTGAATTAGGTCAAGTGGTCTTAAAATACCATAAAGACCCGATAATATTCTTAAATGAGATTGTGCAAACTTTAGATCTTTATCAGTAAAATCTTCAACATGTAATCCTTCGTAAACATCACCTTTAAAAGCAAGTATGGCTTGTCTTGCATTTTCAAGATTAAAATCACTATGCCAATTTTTGAATCGTTCATAATTGAGTTCGGCTAATTTTTGGCTAATAGACATTAAATTAGCCAAATTCTCAACACTTAATTTTTGGCAATCTTCAATGAGTATTTTAGTTGATTTAATAAATTGAGGTAATGTATGATCTTGGGTTAATAATGGTGATTGGTAATCCAAAGTTTTTGCTGGAGAAATAATTGTTATCATAACGTATATAGCCTATTGTATTTTGCAATAAATAGGTTTATTTTACATCTAATTCAATCCAAAGGAGTAGCAAAATGAACATCGATAAAAAAGAAATACATGATATTAAATCTTGGGCTTCTGTTCGTGAAACCTCGATTGAAATTGCAGAGGCGATTTTTGAGCTAGCTAACCATGATGAAAAACTTGCCGAACAAATTTGGTCGGAAGGTAATGATGAAGTATTGAAAATTGCGTTTTCTAAAACCAAAGCCGATAAGTTGTTCTGGGGTGAGCAAACTATTGAGCGTAAAAATGTTTAAATCTTTATGAATTTAACTTTCTTAGGGACAAGTGCTGGTTCCCCAACAGCAGAGCGCAATGTAAGTAGTATGGTGCTTGATCTTAGACAAAAGAGGGGGAAGTTATGGCTTTTTGATTGTGGCGAGACAACTCAGATGCAAATGCAAAAAGCCAAATTTAGCCTTGCTAAACTTGAGATCATTTTTTTAACGCATTTACATGGTGATCATGTATTTGGGCTACCGGGCGTTTTAACATCCCGTTCTTTGATGCAAAATCAATCACCTTTAACATTGATTGCTCCGAAAGGAATTAAGCAGCTTGTCGAAACAGTTATTGAAATTAGCTATTCTTGGTTAACCTATCCGCTCAATATTATTGAACTTGAAGAAAACGGTATTGTTTTTGAAGATAATCAGTTTCAAGTTGAAGCAAAGTTATTACAACATCGTGTGCCGTGTTTTGGTTATCGTATTATTGAAAAAGATCTACCAGCTCAGCTTGATATCGATAAATTAAAGCAAGCTAATATTCAGGCTGGTTCTTATTATAGTGATCTAAAAAAAGGTAAAACGGTAACTTTAGATGATGGGCGCATTATTCGTGGAGTTGATTATCAAAGTAAAGTAAAAAAAGGCAAAAAGTTGGCTATTTTAGGTGATACCATACCTTGCCAAGCATCGATTGAGCTTGCTAATAATGTGGATTTGCTTGTTCATGAAGCAACACAAGAAAACGCACTAAAAGATAAAGCACTCGAACGTGGGCATTCTACAACCACTCATGCCGCAACCATTGCCAAACAAGCCAATGCCAAGCGGCTTATTATGACTCATATAAGCCCTAGATATAGTTTGAATGATAATAAAAAGCTAGTTAATGAAGCAAAAAGTGTCTTTGTTAATACTGAAATTGCTACCGATTTTGCAACCTTTCACGTTTAATTAATCAACTTTCTTTTATTGAACTTCGCCGAGGTTATCGGCGAATTGAGATAATTAACTAAAGACAAAAATCCTTAATTAGCCTTTCTATAGTTACTTTGGTTGGTTTTAAAAAGTCCATTGAAATAAACTCATCCGGTTGATGTGCTTGTTCGATTGACCCCGGTCCTAATACAATTGTTGGCGAGATTTGATTTAAGTATGGTGCTTCAGTGCTATAGTTAACCGTTTCAGCACTATGGCCGACTAATTTTTCAATATGCTGTAATGCCGGATGATCTTTTTTACATTCGTACCCCGGAATTGGTGCAACTTCATACTGTATCTCGATTCGATTTGGGTATTTATCCATAACAGGTTGTAGTGCATCGCAAAGAGCATGATAAAGTGAATCAACATCGTTATTGGGCAATGCACGAATATCAATCACAAGCTCACAACAACCACAAATACGGTTGGCCGCATCACCGCCATGAATAACACCTAAATTTAGGGTAGGGTAAGGAACGCTGAACCCGTCATTATGATATTGTTCTTTAAATTTTTGTTTTAGCACTAACAAGCGTTCAATGACTAAATTCATCACTTCGATAGCATTAATGCCTTTATCGGGATCGCTTGAATGTCCTGATTTACCAATCACTTTAATAGAATTAGAGATAAACCCTTTATGTGCGCGAATTGGGATTAACGATGTTGGTTCACCAATGATAGTGCAGTCAGGTTGTAGTTTGGTATTCTTGGCAAAAAATGCCGCACCAGCCATTGATGTTTCTTCATCGGCAGTGGCAAGGATATAAATGGGTTTAGTTAACTTTTTAAGAGCAATATCACGCAGAGCATCTAAAATAAAGGCAAAAAAGCCTTTCATATCGGCGGTACCAAGCCCATATAGCTTATTATTTTCTTCGGTTAGTTTAAAAGGATCTTTAGTCCACTGCCCATCGTCAAACGGAACAGTGTCACTGTGTCCACTTAACAATAACCCGCCTTGTGTTTTATTTTCGCTGTTTGAATAAATAGCTAACATATTATATTTATGGCGAGTATTAGGAACGGGTTGGATATCAATAACAAAACCTAAATCTTCAAACCAACTTGCTAACTTATCGATAAGTGGTTTATTAGAATAATCTAATTGCTCGTTAGTAACGTTACTAATTGTTGGTGTTGAAATTAGCTCGTTATACAGTGTTAAAAAAGATGGTAGTGTCATAAAATTACCTTATAAGAAATCAATCAAGATATATCGATTAAGAATTTTATAAGCATAGCATTTACTTTATCATTTGCATATAAATAACCCTGTTGTCCCAATTGATGTTTTACGTTTTGATGGTATTCAATATGCACATTAACTAATGCATAGTTAGCTGATTATGACTTAAATTCAATATTAAATTTGTTGATTACATCACCACATTGTTAATAAATTATTTGAAAATATAAAATAATAAGTCTTTTATTATAGGTAACTTATCAATTAGCAACAGGTATATCATACATTAGTGTGTCATGTAGTGATGTTATTAATTCCAGAACTATTAATAATATATAAAACCGCCCTGCTTAAATTAGAGTTTTTAGCTTTTATTGCGATTGTTTTATGAACAGATATTATTTGCCATAAACATTTGATACTATTTAAACAATGCAATTAATTAGACTATAACGATTTGTTATCTCGTTAAAATTTATTATGAATCGTTTTAAAAATAAGGTGTTATATGAAAAATATAAGCAGGAAGTGGATTGTTATTGCAGTTGTCATTGTTGCTGTTATTTTTATTTTATGGCAACAATTGAAAACCGATGGATATGGTTCAGATTTTATTAGTGGCAATGGACGTATTGAAGCGACTGAAATCAATATTTCAGCTAAATTAGCTGGTAGAATAGAAAAAATTAATGTTGATGAGGGCGATTTTGTTAAAGCCGGTCAAGCTTTAGTTGTCATGCAAACGGATACCTTACAAGCACAACTTAACGAAGCCCAAGCACAACATCGACAAGCGGTCAGTAATGAGGCAAGTGCTAAAGCGCAAGTAGCATTAAAAATGAGTGATAAAGTTGCGGCACAAGCAGGTGTAAGCCAAAAAGAAAGTGACTTAGATATCGCCTCAAAACATCTACAACGAACTACCGCCCTATATCAAAAAGGCGCAATATCAATTCAACAATTTGATGATGATACTGCTAAAGTAAACAACGCTAAAGCAGCATTAGATTCTGCAAAATCACAAGTTACTGCTGCTGATGCGGCAATTGCTGTAGCCGAAGCGGGTGTTGATAGCGCCACATCGGCAATCAATGTTGCCAGCGCTAATATTAGAAGAATTCAAGCTGATATCGATGATAGTACTTTAATAGCGCCTGTTGATGGTCGTATTCAATATCGTATTGCTCAGTTAGGTGAAGTTTTACCGTCGGGCGGTAAAGTATTAAATTTAGTTAATTTGTATGATGTTTATTTAACTTTCTTTTTACCTGAAACTGTCGCGGGTAAGGTGGCTATTGGTGATGAAGTCAGACTTATTTTAGATGCGTTACCAGATAAAGCGATTTCAGCTAAAATTTCGTTTGTTTCAAGCGTTGCCCAATTTACGCCAAAAACCGTTGAAACAAAAGATGAACGTCAAAAATTGATGTTTAGAGTTAAAGCACAATTAAGCCCTGAATTATTAAAATGTTATATTACTCAAGTTAAAACAGGCTTACCTGGTGTCGCTTGGGTTAAGCTTGATCCTAAAACGCCATGGCCAGCTGGCTTATCTGATATTGCAAAATGTCCAACCAAATAATTGGAGATAGCAGATGTCAGATTCAGACAATAAGAATTTAGTTTTATTAAACGAAGCTAAATCCATTGATGATGCAGTGGCAAAAGTAAGCAATGTCACACTACATTACAAAAAAAACTGTGCGCTCAATAATATTAATTTGACCATTCCACCGCGATGCATGGTGGGTTTTATTGGGCCTGATGGCGTGGGTAAATCGAGTTTATTATCGCTGATCGCTGGTGCGCATGTTATTCAAGAAGGCTTAGTGTATGTTTTAGATGGTGATATGAAAGATAAGTCGCACCGTAAAAATGTTTGTACACGTATTGCCTATATGCCGCAAGGATTGGGCAAAAACCTTTATCCTACTTTATCGGTTGAAGAAAATTTGCAATTTTTTGCTCGTTTGTTTGGTAATGATGCGGCTGAGCGTCGTCGCCGTATTGATGAATTAACGCGTAGTACTGGATTATACCCATTTTTATCAAGACCAGCAGGGCGACTGTCCGGTGGTATGAAACAAAAAGTTAGCTTATGTTCGGCGTTAATCCACGATCCTGATTTGTTAATTCTTGATGAACCCACAACGGGGGTCGATCCACTCTCAAGAGCCCAATTTTGGCAGTTAATTAACAAAATTCGTAAACAAAGACCGCAAATGAGTGTGATTGTGGCAACCGCCTATATGGATGAAGCCCAAAACTTTGATTGGTTAGTTGCGATGTATGGCGGTAAAATTCTTGAAACTGGCACACCAAAATCCTTACTAGCTAAGACAGCAAAAGATAATTTAGATGATGCATTTATTCAGCTCATGCCAGAAAGCGCTAGACAAGGTTATCAAACTGTCGAAATTCCACCTTTAGATCTTAATAAAGATTTACAAATTGCTATAGAAGCAAAAGATTTAACGAAACAATTCGGTAATTTTATTGCAGTTGATCATGTTAATTTTTCAATTAAACAAGGTGAAATATTTGGCTTTTTAGGCTCAAATGGCTGTGGTAAATCAACCACCATGAAAATGTTAACGGGTTTATTACCGATTTCATCAGGTGAGGCATGGTTATTTGGTAAACCGGTTGATGCAAGTGATATTAATGTTAGGCGTCATTTAGGATATATGTCTCAAGCATTTTCTTTATATAGTGAGTTAACGGTCAAACAAAATTTAGTTCTACATGCACGTCTGTTTGGTATTGAAGAAAGTAAAATTTCCACTCGTGTTGAAGAATTACTGAAACGTTTTGGTTTAGAACAGGACGCAGAAAATCTGCCCGATAGTTTGCCTTTAGGGGTAAAGCAACGGCTTTCATTGTCAGTTGCCGTTGTGCATAATCCGCAAATTCTTATCCTTGATGAACCAACATCAGGTGTTGACCCCATTGCTCGTGATGATTTTTGGCGTTTGATTATCGAACTTTCTAGAAAAGATAAAGTAACGGTGTTCATCACAACTCACTTTATGAATGAGGCCGCAAGATGCGATAGAATTTCATTAATGCATGCGGGTAAAGTATTAGCAAGCGATACGCCAGATAACATTATCAGCTCCAAAAATGCTAAAACACTAGAAGAGGCCTTTATTAACTATCTTGTTGATGCAGGGGCTGATGATAGTAATGCAGAAGAACACGCTGTTGAACCACCAAAAGAAATACTCAATCAAGCAACAAAAACATTACCAAACAATCACCTTCAAGGATTTAGCCTTACCCGTATGATAGGTTGTCTATGGCGTGAGACTCTTGAATTATCTCGCGATCCTTTGCGAGCATTATTAGCGTTATTAGGCTCAGCAATTTTAATGTTGGTTATGGGATATGGCATTACGATGGATGTTGAGGATCTGCGTTTTGCTGTGCTTGATCGCGATCAAAGTGTAATCAGCCAAAATTATACTCTAAATTTGTCGGGCTCTAAACGTTATTTTATTGAAAGGGCACCTATCACTGATTATAACGATATGGATGCGCGGTTACGCAGTAATGACATTGCTTTAGCGATTGAAATTCCACCAAATTTTGGTCGTGACATACAACGAGGCGATCCCGTTGATATTGCCATTTGGATTGATGGGGCAATGCCACTACGTGCCGAAACAATCAAAGGCTATGTGCAAGGCATGCATCTTGCTTGGTTAAGTGAAAAAGTAAAAGAAGTAACAGGAAAATCCTCAACTAGCTTGGCAAATATAGAAACAAGATACCGTTATAATCCTGATATCAAAAGCTTACCTTCCATGGTACCGGCGGTAATACCTATTTTATTATTAATGATTCCATCAATGCTGGCAGCTTTATCGGTCGTACGTGAAAAAGAGATGGGTTCGATTATCAATTTATATGTAACACCAGTAACTAAAGCTGAATTTTTGCTAGGCAAACAAGTGCCTTATATCATTATTTCTATGTTTAGCTTTTTATTATTGTTATTTATGGCAATCACCATTTTTGGTGTGCCTGTAAAAGGAAGCTTGTTTACTTTGTGCCTAGCTGCATTTGCTTACTGTATTATTTCAACTGGTTTTGGTTTGTTGGCTTCGACTGTCACCCGTAGCCAAATTGCCGTTATCTTTTTAACTTGCGTAGGGACAATGTTACCAGCAATTCAATTTTCAGGATTGCTCAACCCTGTCGCATCTCTAGAAGGCGGTGGCCGTTATATTGGCGAGGTGTATCCAACAACGCATATGCTAATTATTGCTCGTGGTGTGTTTAATAAAGCGCTTGATTTTATCGATCTGCATAATTCAATATTTGCTTTATTGGTCACAATCCCTATTGTGTTGGGTGCCAGTATTTTTCTTCTTAAAAAGCAAGAAGGATAGATATTATGCAAAGTTTAATTAATATTTATCGCTTAGGGATTAAAGAGTTATGGGGGTTATTGCGTGATCCTATCATGTTGCTATTAATTGCCTATTGCTTTACCTTTGATATTTATATTGCTGCAACGGCCACTTCTGACTCGTTACATCATGCCTCGATTGCAGTTGTTGACGAAGATAACTCCCCCTTATCAAGACAAATTATTACGGCCTTTTATCCGCCAATGTTTAATACTCCTGTTAAATTATATTCAATGAATGATGTCGATCATGGTATGGATACGGATAATTATACGTTTGCTTTAAATATTCCGCCTAATTTTCAGCGTGATGTGCTAAATAATCAAAGTCCAGAAATTCAACTCAATATTGATGCAACCAGAATGGGGCAAGCGTTTGTCGGAAATGGCTACATAACGCAAATTATTACTGGTGAAGTGACTGAATATGTCAACCGTTACAGTAAGGTAACAAATTTGCCTGTTAATATACAAGTGCATACTGCTTTTAACCCTAATTTAACGCGATCTTGGTTTGGTTCGGTCATGGAAATTATCAATATTGTGACAACATTATCTATTATATTAACGGGTGCTGCCTTAATGAAAGAGCGCGAACATGGTACGATTGACCATCTTCTTGCCATGCCTGTTACCCCTTTGGAAATTATGATATCCAAAGTATGGTCAATGGGGCTTGTGGTATTAATATCAACTTGGGTAGCGTTGTTACTTGTTGTTCATAGTTGGCTAAATGTCCCAATTGCAGGTTCGGTAACTTTATTTTTAATTGGTGCAGCGCTACATCTTTTTGTGACAACGTCACTTGGCATCTTTATGGCAACAGTAGCAAAATCTACTGCGCAATTCGCAATGTTACTTATTTTAATTTTGTTACCGTTACAAATGCTATCTGGGGGAAGTACTCCGCGCGAAAGCATGCCAGAAATTGTGCAAAATATTATGATGTTTGCTCCAACAACCCATTTTGTTGAATTAGGGCAGGCAATATTGTATCGAGGTGCTGGCTTAAGTATGGTTTGGACTTCGTTCGCATGGTTATTGGCAATTGGTACCGTGTTCTTTTTAATTGCTTTAAGGCGGTTTCGTAGTTCAATTGTGAATATGGGATCATAATATCCCATATTTTATTGCAAAATTAGTACTATTATATTTTTAGTCACAGTTACTATTTATTGTACTTTTAAATATATACAATATTTTTTGCTCAAGCTGATAATTTTGTTGAACTGGATTTAGTTTTTATAATCGGTAAAGTAAATCAGCTATTTAACCAATGGCAATTCATCCCAACGAGTGGTATATCGCTGGCTTAGTAACTCTCGCTTTATTTGCCATGGTGCTGATTTTTGGATTCCTCCTAACTGAATTGTGTTTTTTCCCATTTTTTGATTAATTGAATCAATTGTCTTCATCAACATGTCACTTTTACGCTGCAATAAATGTGCTGGTTCAGTAATGAAAAAGTCAGGTTGGGAATAACTATTTTTAGCTTTTAAATCCAGTAACATAACGCCTGATTTTATAAATGAAAAATCTTGCCGATAAATTACCTGTAAACCCTTTTGCGCAGCTTGAATAATTAATCGCGAATCGTTTGTTGGAAAAGCAAGGGGTATCACAATGGAGGGATGATATTGTGATGTGTTTGTACAAAATTGATTTGTTTTTAAAAAAACAAGAACAGCATTAGTTACTGATTGTTGTTGCCTTAGTTTTTCGGCTGCACGACTTGCATTTATGCGGATTGCTTCTTGCAAATCAAATAATTCACTGGTTAGTTTGCCAAAACTACGCGAGATCATAATGTTCTTTTTAGGGAAAGATAGATCATCTAATTCAATACAGCTAGTGCCTTGTAATTCCAACACGGTTCGTTCTAATACTACCGAAAATTTTTGTTTAATCTGTGTTAGATTTGCTTGTTTTAAATCCCAGGCTGTATAAATTCCTAAATTTTGTAATTTTTTAGCAGTATGTCGACCTATGCCCCAAATATCATGGATAGCAAATGTTTTTAATATTTTTGTGAGCGATTTTTGCTCTGTGGGTAAACAATAAACATTTTGATAAATAGCTTGCTTTTTGGCTATGTGATTAGCTAACTTTGCTAAAGTTCGAGTCGGTGCGATGCCAATACTGACAGGTATCCCTGTATCACGCTTTATGATCTCTTTTAATTTTAGGCAATGAGATATTACATCGGTAAATTCATTTAATTGAATAAATGCTTCATCAATAGAATAGAGTTCAATATTTGACGTATAATTTCGTACAGTATCAAAGACACGCTGGCTCATATCGCCATAAAGTTCGTAATTGGAGCTTAGTAAAGTAATTTGCTGACGAATTTTAGAGGGAATTTGATAAGCAGGCATTCCCATAGGAACAAGTTGCTTTAATTCATGGGAACGAGCAATAACACAACCATCATTATTTGATAAGATACCGATTGGTTTTCCTTCTAATTTAGGATTAAACACGCGTTCGCATGAAACATAAAAATTATTACAATCAATCAACCCAATCATACATGCGCTCGTTTTCGTAATGAATGAATGGTGTGTATTACAATACCCCAAATGTGTACCTCTTTTCCAGTCAAAGATATAGGCTGAAAAAGCTCATTACCCGACAATAAATAAGGTTGATCTTCAATTGTTCCCAAACATTTACAAGTAAGTTCACCATCAACAGCTGCGATCACAATATCATCAATTTTCGGTTCTAAAGCTCGGTCAACAATTAACAGATCACCATTAAAAATACCATAGCCAATCATAGAGTCGCCTGCCACTTTAATATAATATGTTGCGCTAGGGTGTTTTACTAAATGTTCGGTTAAATCAAGTTTCGTTTCTAAATAATCATCGGCTGGTGAGGGGAATCCTGCTCTGACTGGGATATCAACCAAAGATAAGTGATTTTTGATAGTAGCATCAGCGGTACCAATTACAAGACAATATTTACTCAAGAAAATTCTCCTAAAAATCAACGTGCAAATTTACACCACGTTACAAGATTCGTGATAAAACACGGAATATGTATAAATATACAGTGTAGAGTTTTTGATTCAATAAAAATCAGTGTAAAAAAATAGAAATAGAGTAAAAATCATTGCGTCCCTTTGCTGTAATTATTAGATATGCAATCATTATTGATATATTTAGACTGATAGTTGAGTGGCATATTTTATATTGTGGTAATTGATAAAATAGTCTCTCCTAATTAAATTGATACAATTTGTATTACCGATTTTACAATGCTACATAAATGATTTACATTTTATTAAAATTTTATTAATTAATTTAAAACATATTTCACAGTATCTTGAATTATTTATTCACTGCTATATATATAGTTTCTAGTAACATGATTTTTAAGTAGTAAATTAAATATATAGATTAGTCAATTTATTATCTATATTGATGATGTTTTTATGACCGAAAAGATCGCATAAAAAAATTACTATTTAGGTTAATTCGATCGCATATTGATTTTTACCATAATTTGACAATTGCTTTATTAGTTTAAATTATATTTGTTTTTTATAGGTAAAATTTATGTTTATTGATTTTTATCAAAAAAAATTTTAATGTTTTTGGTGTTTTTAAGTTAGTTGGCCTTTCTTGATTTACACAAGGTTGAGAAGAATAAGTATAATACTTTCCAAGTTACGATATTTGACGTTTAAATATACCAAGAGTTGTTATATTAATAATGTCTTTATTTTAATACGCTAAAAACAAAATAGCGTTAAGTTATATCAAGTTTTAAACAAGGTGGAATGTAGTTTTGCAAATATAGTTTTGTAGTTAATAGTGTATATTCGATTTTGTTATCCCTTATTTTTGCTCGGTCATAAATAAAAAATCTAGTCCAAAGTTACCGACCCATTACCGAATTTGTATTTCAAGTAATATTATTTTAGGAGTTTTAAAAAATGAATTTAATCTGGTCAGCAGTTGGGCAAGTTGTTAGTTCTTGTCTTCCGGTCTTTTTGTTAATTTTTCTTGGTTGGTTATGTGTACAACAAGGAATTTTTTCAAAAGATTCTAAAAAATTATTATCAGGACTTGTATCAAACTTTGTTTTTCCTGCATTGCTTTTTGTGCATACGTCTCATGCCAAACCATCACAAATATTTAATGGTATTTGGATGATTGCCTTTTTCTGCACTATGTCATTTTTATGGATAATTTGCTTTTTAACCAATAAATACATTTTGCATAAAGAGTTAAAATCAACAGCAATGAATGCAATGCTTTGCTGTTTTCCAAATATGGGCGGAATGGGGGTGCCTTTTTTAACGTTGATGCTTGGGGCAGCTTCTACCATTTCGGTCGCGATTGCTAATTTTGTTGTCGCATTATCATTGATCCCAATGACAATCTTTTTATTAGAACTTTGTGATACTAAATTATCTGGCGGTAAAGTCACCGGCGATATGATTTTTAGTGCGGTAAAAAATTCGCTCATGAAACCGATGTTTTTAGCCGTGATTTTAGGGCTAATTGTTAGTGTCACCGATGGAACCCAATGGTTACCTCATTTTGTATTTAACACTTTTGATATTATGTCAAATGCCTGTAACTTTATTTCGCTTATTGCGGTAGGTGTTGGTATTCATGGCGTTAAATTGAAATTATCTAAACCATTATTGATCAATATTGTATTGAAAAGTTTTATTACACCAATTGTTGCACTTATTGCCGTATATCTATTTGGTATCACAGGGATGGAAGCAGAAGAGCTAGTATTCCTATTGGCAATGCCAACGGCATCAACAGCAGTTATTTTGGCTTATAATTGGAATGTTGAGCAAGAACAAGCATCAAGCATTTTCTTTGCATCAACGGTTCTATCTATCTTTATTTTACCAACTTTATTACTTATTATGGATTTCACCATTCCTGGTGTTGCTTAATAAATAAAAACTAGGTATTGATGCCCTCGTTTAGTTTTAAATGAGGGCATTTTTATTACCCATTATACGCTGCTTGCAAGCGACTTTTCTTTAATTACCAATGCAACCACAGAACAAACACACCCACCAATAGATTTAATTAATAAAATCCCAAATAAATCTGAAAATTTACAAAAAATAAGAAGTATTGATTTATCTGGTAATGTTACAGAGGTTAGATCATTTATTATCAATAATTTAAAATTAAATTCCTTTATTTTTAAATGTGTGGAAGTCGTAGAATATAACAGTTGGGGATTAAGTTTTTCTAGCGATAACTCTAATAATAACGAGAATGAAAATATGGAACACCTAGTAATTGGACTAGGTTTGTTTGATGGTTATGTGTTAACTATTAATTATCCTGAAAGTAAAATAATAGTATCGGATAAAACGGATATTTCTGCTGACTTAGATAAAAAATGGATTCCAATTCCCTTTCATCTCAATGATGAAGGTTTAGTTATTGAGATGTCCGATGGTATAAAAGGTTATAAAATGATTTTAGATAGTGGAGCCACTATGTCAGTCATAAAAGAGCAATCCCTGTCACCTAAAACGATTAAAATAAATGATGATGAAAGTGATTATAAATTTGTCAATAATGTTGCTAATGATAATATCAAAGCTGTTATATTGGACTCCCTTCCTGCTGAGTTCCAGTCTGATGAATTGATCGGATTTGATTTTCTAAGTAAAAATATAGTTAAAATTGATTTCAAAAATAAGAAACTCTGGATTCAAGCAGTAGCAAAAAAATAATTTTATAGCGAACTTTAACATATTTAATTGAGTTTTCGCATTTGATACTCACTAATAAATAGTTTCATGAATATACAAAATTAAAGTAAAGATATTTAAGCATTAATATGTTTACTCTTAATATATTTTCTTTATCCCATTTAGCTTTTAAATCATCCTCGATAAGATCATCATAACAGCATTTTTCAACAATGAGAAATGTCCACATGGTAATCAAAAAAACACCCAAAATTTGCATTATGGCTAGTGCTAGTTAGTGGCACTTGCACAGTGAGAACAAACTGAGTAATGATATTACAAGGCAGTTAACGATAATTGAAAATCGTATTAACGTGCAAGTGAGTAAACCTCTCACCGAACGCCATCGTTATTATTTTGATTATAAAAAATTAATGTAAGACATAAATACGATAAAGCAAGGCATTAATCGCTATCAAAATCCTATTCGGGCACAACCGCATGCTCCAGTCATTTTTACAGTTGAATATCATGCAGAGGATAAACCATGAGTTGGTTTGGCTTACGAACGGCTAATTCAGCTAAAGCCATAATAAAACTCTCCTTTAGAAATCAAACTAAAAGGCAGAATTATTATATAAAATAAGATGTTCGTTTAAAACGATAAAAGTGTACTAGCTCGAACTCAAAGTGTACTAAAAATTGTATTAAATTTAAGTCCTGTGGGTATGTTTGGATACACTTCAGTATATGAAAAACAGCTAATGAATTGGAGCGGGAAACGAGGTTCGAACTCGCGACCCCGACCTTGGCAAGGTCGTGCTCTACCAACTGAGCTATTCCCGCGTAAGAGGTGGTGCCCGGGGCGAGACTTGAACTCGCACGGCCAAAAAGGCCGAGGGATTTTAAATCCCTTGTGTCTACCGATTTCACCACCCGGGCTCAAAGCTGATTACTAAGAAGTAATTCGTTTTGAATGCAGTGCATTTTACCGATCTTATGATTTCAGTCAATAAAAATTTTAAATTAATCGTTTAACTGTTCAATGTTTGACTGATTGACGGTTTAAATAAAGTTATTTTTAATTTGAAAGGGGATGAGTAATTTTGTTTATACGAACTTTTTGAACAAAACTACTCATATAAAAAGATGTTTAGATGGAAATATTAACCAAAAGTTATTCTTCTTCTAATAAATCGCTATGTGCTATCCATAAATATTGTAACATTGATAATAGCGTTAATACTGTTGCAATAAATAATGCTGCAAGACCTGCGTAAATAACAATGTCACAAGGACGCCAAAGTAGCCAAGTTAGCGCTGTCATTTGTGCTATCGTTTTGATTTTACCAATTGACGAAACGGCTACATTGTTGCGTTTGCCGATTTCAGCCATCCATTCGCGTAAGGCCGATACTATAATTTCGCGCGAAACGATAATAATTGTAGGTACAGAGATCCACCATGCTTGGTAATATTGGGTAATTAAAACTAGTGCAATTGTTACCATGATTTTGTCGGCGACTGGATCTAAAAATGCGCCAAATTTAGTTGTTTGACCTAAGCGACGGGCAAGATAACCATCTAATACATCAGTCACGGCCGCAATTAAAAAAATCAATGCAGAAAAAAAACCAGACCATTTATAGGGAAACAAATAAAATGCCAACACAAAAAAAGGGATTAAAATAACTCGAAATAGTGTTAAGGCTGTTGGAAAATTAATTTTCATGTGACATAAACTCTTTTTTTTATTTTATTAATCAATGCATTAGAGATTGATAAAAAACAGTCTTTTCTTAATGGTTATGTTGCCTGAAATATGTTATTTTTTCAATGTGTTATTGTTGTAAATTTAGATAAATTTTTTCAGCTAATGATTTTGATATACCTTGCACTTGAGCTATTTCGTCAATACTGGCACTTTTTAACTCTCTTAATCCGCCAAAATGTTTGAGTAGCGCTTGACGTCTTTTGGCACCAATGCCTTCAATATGCTCTAATGCACTGTCAGTAAGTTGCTTTGTCCCTTTTTTACGCTGACCTACGATAGCATGATCATGTGATGCATTTCTAATTTGTTGAATAAGCAATAGTGCAGGGGAATGGTCATCAAGGTAATATCCCGTGCCATGAGCTTCAAAAAATAGTGTTTCTAATCCTTCTTTACGCTCAGCGCCTTTAGCTACACCAATTAAAATAGGGTGATTTTTGTTCCAATTGACATCCAATTGTTCAAATACTTGTAGAGCTTGGTTAAGTTGTCCTTTACCGCCATCTATAAAAATAATATCAGGCACTTTTTCAGTTGGTAGCTCTTTTTTACTGTAACGGCGAGTTAATACTTGTTCCATTGCTGCATAATCGTCACCAGGTGTAATACCGGTAATATTGTAGCGTCGAAACTCAGATTTAACCGGTCCCTTATCATCAAAAACGACACAAGATGCAATGGTATTTTTACCCATAAAATGGCTGATATCAAAACATTCCATTCGATTAATTTTGTCAATCCCCAAAAAGGCTTTCAATGCATCGTAACGTTGTTTAATAGTTGAGTTTGCTAGTAGTTTATTTTTAACCCCAGTTTGAGCATTCACGGTTGCAATATTGAGTAATTTAAGATTATCACCTTTGGGTTCATCAACCAGTTTAACTTGATGATCAGCAATAAGTGACAGTGTCTCTTCCATTGGTTGTTTATCAGACAACGAAAAATTAAGTAAAATCTTTTTAGGGATATTTCTATTTTGATTGCCTTGCAAATAAAATTGTCCCAAGAAGGTTTCAATAACTTCTTCTAGTTCGGTATTTGATGGTACTTTAGGAAAATAAGAGCGATGTCCAAAGGTTTGGCCATTTCGAATAAATAAGACATATATACAAGCCAAGCCTGATTCATAATGGAAACCAATGACATCAAGATTATCATTATTATTATATATAGCTTGCTTTTCATTAATATGTTTTATTGCTTGTAGTTGATCACGCAAAACCGCAGCCTTTTCAAAATTGAGCTCTTTACTGGCTTTTTGCATATCTTCGGTTATTTTTTGTAGTATTTGATCTGATTGACCGGATAAAAATAACCTAACATAGTTAACTTGCTCTAGATAGTCTTCATCACTGACTAAACCTGGCACACAAGGACCTAAGCAACGTTTAATTTGATATTGCAGACAGGGACGAGTTCGATTTCGATAGGTTGTATTTAAACACTGTCTTATTGGAAACGTTTTTTGCAATAGTGTTAATATCTGTTTAACTGCATAACCACTAGGGTAGGGACCAAAAAATTCATCTTTTTTACGATTAATTGCTCCACGATAAAGGGATAGTTGAGGATGCCTTTCTTTGCTTAGTTTTATAAACGGATAGCTTTTATCATCCTTTAAAAGCACATTATATCGTGGCTGATGTTTTTTGATGTATGTTTGCTCAAGTAGTAGGGCTTCAGTTTCAGTATTGGTAATTGTAAATTCAACACGATGGATATGGCTAACAAGCATATCTGTTTTTAGTGTTTTTTTACTGCTATTAAAATAGCTTTTTAAGCGATTATTGAGATCTTTGGCTTTGCCCACATAAATAATCGTCTCTTTATCATTAAACATCTGATAAATTCCCGGTTTATGTGGGACTGTTTTCAAAAAGGATGTTGAATCAAATTGGTTCATATTAGTTTTCGAATGTGAGGGCTTTTTTCTCTATAACTCTCATAATGGTGCTCAGTAAGCCATTTATCAAGAGGTATATTAGCCCTGCAACCACAAAAATAGAAAAATCATAGTAATCACCATTTAATTGATTGCTATATCCCATAATATCCATCACTTGAATCATTGATACTAAGGCCGTACCTTTAATCACGAAAACGACTTCATTTGAATAAGTTGAAAGAGCTCGCTTTAATGCATATGGCACGACAACTTTTAATGTTTGTTTTTTATTCATACCAAGCGCTTGACAAGCTTGCCATTGTCCTTGAGGTAAAGATTTTAGTGCACCATAAAAAATTTGTGTTGTATAAGCTGCACTATTGAGTGTTAAGGCTAAGTATGCACAAAACCAAGATGATGAAATAAGTTCATAAAGGACAGGCATTTTACTTAACGTATCACTAAATTGCGAAGGTCCGTAATAAATTAAAAATAGTTGGACAAGCAGTGGTGAACCCGTAAATAGAATAATATAAGTACGAATAACTTTAGTTAATACATTTGAATTTAATGATAATAAACATGCTAAGACGATTGCCAGTAATCCAGCCGATAGCATTCCCAAAATACCTAAGCTTAAAGTATTAGGTAGACCTTGTAGTATGATTTTAAGGTAATAAACAAAATTATCAGACATAATACGACCTTATTAACTTTTTGCTGATGTTGGTTGTTCAAAATAAGTTGAACGTTTTTCAATTCGTGATATTACTTTTTTGCTTAAAATAGAGATGATGAGATAAATAATCATTGCGATGATATACCATAAAAAAGGTTGGTTTGTTCGAGCAATAATGGTTTTAGTTTGCATCATTAAATCATTAATTGCGATGGTCGAAACCAGTGCGGTATCTTTTAACAAAATTAACCACTGATTACTTAATCCAGGTAAGGCATGACGCCACATTTGTGGCATTATAATACGGAAGAATGTGCGTGATTTACTAAGTCCAAGTACTTGGGCAGCTTGTCTTTGTCCGTTGGGAATTGCCTTGAATGCACCGCGAAGCGTTTGTGAAGCATAGACTGCATATAATAGTGAAAGTGCAGCTACACCACATAAAAAAGGGTTAATATTAAAATTTTGAATATCGAGTTGTATTGTTAATGAGGCGAAGTAAAAATTAATTGTAAATCCATCATTTAATAATATGAGTAATAAGGGTAACCCATTATAAATGGCGACGACAATTAATAGTTCAGGTAAAGCTCGAATCGTTAAATTAAACAGAGACATTAACCATGCAACTGGTTTGAATGGAGCCGATTCTAATAGCGTAAAAATAAAGGCAAAAAACATACCTATAATTAACGATACCAATGCTAATGATAATGTAATTGATGTAGCTTGCGTTAGTGGCAAGATATATCCATCCATCAAAGGTAGGATCCAGTTTGTTCCATTTGTTAGAAAGTCTGACATAAAAAAACCGTTGTTAAATTAAAAAATAAACTCGCCGCAAAGTATGCGGCGAGATCATAGCGAAGTCGAGTTTTACTGTTTAATAATTATTTATTAAACCATTTTTTATAAATAGCATCTAATTCACCATTTGCTTTGAGTTTATCCAGAGCTTGGTTAAATTGATTTAGTAATTGATCATTGCCTTTACGAACTGCAATACCTAAACCTTCACCAAAAAATTCATGATCAGTGATTTTATCACTTAATGGTACAATATCAGAATCTTTACCTAGCCATTCACCAGCGACAATTGAACTTGATACGATTGCATCAATTCGTTTAGCCTTTAAATCTAAAAAAGCAAATTGATAACTATCGTAACTGACTTGTTTAATATCTGGGAATTTTTCATTTAGATATTTTGGATAAGTTGTTCCTTTTTGAATGCCAACAGTTTTACCTTTTAATTGCTGAAGGTCAGTTAATGTATCTTTTAATGTAATGAATTGAATTGAGCTATCATCATAATAAATGTTGGTAAAATCAACTTGCTTTTGACGTTCTGGCGTAATATCAATTCCAGCTATAGCAGCGTCAATTCGACGAGTTCTTAAGCTTGGAATCAAGCCATCAAATGATTGATTGACAATTTTGCATGAGACTTTTATCTCAGCACAAACTTTATTAATCACATCAATATCGAAACCAATGATTTCATTTTTTTCATTAGTAAATTCAAAAGGCGCATAAGTTGCTTCTGTGCCGATTGTTAAAGTATCTGTTGCTTGGGCTACAAACGCTGTTCCTGCAAGAAAAATGGCTAGTAACGTTTTTTTCATATATCCACCTAAATTTATTTTAATTAATGTGATAAATAAGCTTTAAACTCTTCAGTTTGAGGATGAGCAAAACACTCCAGTTGTCCTTGCTCAATAATCTTACCGTGCTCCATATAAATGACTTGTGAAGCAACTTTACGAGCAAAATCGACTTCATGTGTAACAATAATTTGTGTAATTCCCGTTTCAGAAAGTTCATTAATAATTTCAGCTATTTGTGATGTAATCGCTGGATCTAATGCTGCTGTTGGCTCATCAAATAATAATATTTGAGGTTCCATCATTAATGCTCTAGCAATAGCGACACGTTGCTGTTGACCGCCCGAAAGATGAAGAGGATAACGCTTTGCCATATCATCAATTTGTAATCTGTTTAAAATAGCCATAGCTTTATCGCTAGCTTCTTTTTTAGATAACTTTAATATTTGGCAAGGTGCTTCAATCAAGTTTTCTAGCACCGTCAAATGTGGCCATAAATTGTAGTTTTGAAACACCATTCCTACATTTTTACGAAGATGACGAATTGTTGATTCACTGATTTTTTTAGAAAAATCAAAATGTGAATTGGCAATAGTCATCTGCCCTGATGTCGGTATTTCAAGTAAATTAAAGACTTTTAATAAAGAGCTTTTTCCAGCGCCACTCTGACCAAGTAATACAATGGTCTCACCAAGTGGATAGCAGAGAGAAACATCATTTAAGGCCTGGTGCTTACCATAAAAACAGTTAATATGGTTTAATTCAATATTCATTGTTAGTTATACATTTTTTTAAGCGATAATTGATTAAATATTACATTTTTTTGCATAATAATGCAATCTAATTTATTAGACTATTAGTTTTTTGCTTTCTTTTTATACTAAAACGTATGCTTTTCTGAAACTTTTTGACGTAATTTTATCCCTAAGGATGACTACTGGGCATTAGAGAGGATGGGAATTGTAGGACCAAGATATTTAGGTTCTTTTTTCAGAACATAAAGATCAATAAAAGCACCAACTCGAGCAAACATTTCACGAATTCTGACTAACTTCATACTTTTAGGGGAAGGAACAGCAAAACATTGTGCTTGTATATCTTGTGCTAGAGCAATAAAAATCGCTCGTTCGCAATGAAACTCTTGAGTAATAATCGTAAAATCATTTGCATCAAATACTTTATTGGCTCGAATAACAGAATCAAAAGTTCGGAATCCAGCATAATCTAAAACAATTGAATTACTAGGAATACCTGCTTTTATCAAATCTTTCTTCATAGTAATAGGTTCGTTGTAACTCAAAAGGGCGTTATCACCACTTAGTAATAGATAATCAACTTTGTTTTGCCAATAAAGATCAATTGCTCCATTAATGCGATTACGGTAAAAATCATTTAAGCCACCACCTCGAACATACTTTGAGGTACCAAGCACAACGCCAATTGCTCGATAGGGCAATTGGTTTTCATCATGATAAATATAAGGGGCTGTTTTATAGCTGATCCAATAATCTAAACTGGCAATTGCCATTATTGAAACCAAACAGAAACTAGCTATATAAGCAATAAGCTTTTTTAATTTCATGCTAAAACCAGTTAAAAATAAATACCATTATTGGAAATAAAAACGGTGCTGTCAATGATGTCATGATGCCACATAAAACCAAGGATAATGAACTATATGCACCTTCATTATAATCAACTTCGATACAACGAGCGGTTCCAACAGCATGTGAAATCGCACCAATTGATAATCCTCTCGCTGGTGCTGATTTTATTTTTACCAAATTCAATATTTGATGGCCAAATATGCCACCTAGCGTACCAACTAGTATCACACAAAGTGCAGCGATAGATGGTATTCCTCCTTGATTATCCGCAATTGTTACAGCAATAGCTGTGGTCACCGATTTCGGTAAAACCGATGCAGCAATTTCAGTATTTCCACCTAGCCAAAATACAATACAAACACCTGTCATCATTGAAGAAAGCGAAGCGATAAAAGTAATGATCATAATTGACTTCCAACGTGCTTTAATTTGTGGAATAAGTTCATATAAAGGATAGGCGAGGGCAACAACAGAATAAGGCAATAAATCATTAATGATTTGCACGTTATCAACGTATTGTATATAGCTTGTGTTGGTGATGAGTAGTATTGGAATTAAAACTATGACCGAAATCACTAAAGGGTTAAATAACGGATTTTTTATTTTAAACGATATTTTTCGAATAACGAGAAAAACACAAAGCGTTAATGGTAGCATCCATATCATGGTTGATATTCCTCATCTTTTCTTTTTGGTACGACCTTATGACATTGTTCCGTTAAAAAAGCAGTTACAAGTAATACGATGAATGATCCACCAACACAGCCAAATATTATCGGTATCCAATTTTGCAATAAAAGTGAATAATTATCCATTATTCCCATTGCAGCAGGAATGAAAAGTAATGTCATGTAACGCATGAATAGATTACAGCTATTTTTGATCCAACAGGTGGGAATTAGTTGAAAGGCAAGTAAGAAGAATAGAATTAACAAACCGATAATACTGCCAGGAATCATTATAGGTAATATTTTAGAAATAATATCACCGCCCCATAGACAGAGAGTTAATATGGCCAATCCTCGACCATAACTGAAAAGTGTATAGTACAAAGAATATAATCGATGTTTGATGGTGGCGTGCTTAGCTAGAAAATGTTTCATAACGTAAATTTAATCTTAATTTTAAATTATGATTATTATGCCTATAGTTAGTGTGAAAGTAGGTTTATTTGCATATATAATACGCCCGTCAAAATTAATTACCAACTAAATAATGGCAATAATGATAAAGTTGTTTAATGATTGCAAGTTTCTCTGACAGTTGAATATAAGTTTCTGCATATTGTTCCAATGTTAATAAGTAATCTTGGATTTTTTGAACATGAAGTTTATCACGGCAATAATCCTTCCAGATAATTTGTTCATGTTCTGTCAATGTTTGTGGATAATTTCGTGCTTTGTATCGAAAAAATAGTGTTGCTAACCGCGGATCATCAAATGTTATTGATAAACTATCTAATAAATGAACAGGAGTTGTTCGCACAGTATCACAGCGTAACTTATCTTGATTATTAAAAAATTTCCCGTAAATTTGAGCATCAACATCAGAATTAATAGTATTAATAGGGTTATTATCATCGATATTAAATAACGCCTGCATTTTATCTTGTAATAATTTTTGATTTTGTAATAGTTTTTGTTGGTTGATTAAGCATTGCTTTATATCAATGTTAAATCGTTCGGTGTTTTCAGGTAATAAGGTTTTTAATGGTGCAATAATAGGGCATTTATTGGTATGAACCAATTTTAAAGGTATTCGTGCTTCGCCCAGTTGGAGATCTTCAGTTTTTGTGTACAATTTTTCTTTTATTTGCTCGACAGGTAATTCAATTAAGAGATCAATATCTCCAGTTAAATCACAAATAATAGCGGCATTATTTTGTACTGGATGCCAAGTTATAGGTGCAACTACAGATAGGTTTCCACGGTGACTGCCTAACATGCCTGATACGTGAACTAGTGGCGTGATATTAACCACATCAATAAGTTCAGCAACTCTATTTTTTTTACGTAATTGGAAAAAATAATCAAATAATTTAGGCTGTTTTGCTTTTATTAATTTAGCCATTGCAATAGTCGCATAAACATCAGACATCGCATCATGTGCATGTTCATGCTTAATGTTGTTCACTTTTGTTAAATGCTCCAAACGAAAACTTGGTAAGCCCTCATCATTTTTGGGCCAATTAATTCCTTCTGGCCTTAGTGCATAACAAGCTCGAACTACATCAAGCAGATCCCATCTGGAATTTCCATTTTTCCAACTATAGGCATAAGGATCATAAAAATTACGATATAAAATATTACGAGTAACTTCATCATCAAAACGAATATTATTATAGCCAAGAATACATGTATTTGGTTCACTAAAAGCTTGATGAATTAGGCGAGTAAATTCTGCTTCGCAAACACCTTTTTGATTAGCTTCTTGAGGGGTAATTCCCGTTATTAGTACTGCTTCAGGATTGGGTAGATAATCTGGGGATTGATGACAATATACAACAAGAGGTTCTTCAATAATATTAAAATCTTTATCAGTTCGAACCCCAGCAAATTGTGCGGGACGATCTAATGCTGGATGAGTTCCAAAAGTTTCATAATCATGAAAGTAAAAAGTAGACTGTTCTTGGTCGTTTTTCATTGTGTAACTTTGCTCGTAATTGTTCTCTTATTTATTGAAATCCAATTGACTACAATTATTTTTTGCTAATTTTTTAATTATTTAAATATTTTTTATTCATTCACTTGCAAGTGGGAACAGAGTGTAGAAAATAGATGGAACTAAGTGATACAAAATTAAAATCCATATTAGATAATATTTTCTACAGGTTTATCATAATTAATAGACGATTAATATGTAAGAATATCACAAAAAGGAACAATTGCGTTTGGATTTCTTTCAGATAGAATGAAAAAACCTCCACAAATGTAGAGGAAAAAATATGTATCAACACTGTGAAATAAAACCACGACAATATACCAATTAACTGTGTTTTTACAATTTGTTATATAGAATAACTTGTATAATTAATTCTCAAATGTATCTATTAACAAAACACCTTAAAACGCGACATGGTCACTTTTAAGTAAATGAAAAAAATTAATCTTCAACCAGTCAGAAGTATTCTTAGATAATAAATCAGCAATAAACTAATATATTATCCGTCACGTTATGTTAACATGTGAATTAATGAGCTGGCGCACTTTCAATAATATTTGCTAATTTTTCAAGTGTTAGTCTTAAAAATTTTGGCATAGCTTCTAACTCAATAGAATCCATTAAATTTTTAACATATAGTCCTAATTCAGTGTCACCTTCAACAATCAAGCGACGCTGGAAGAATAAGGTATCGGGATCTTGACGTCTAGTCGCTATCATAATTAAATCATTAGCATTACCGATAAAGCTCACATCAGCAATTTCTTCTCGGCTTACAACTAATTTATTTTCGATCAAACTTACAAACCAGATAAGCCCTAAATCAGTAACTTCTATTTTAAGCCAACGATTTTCTAAAAAATCAAGATCGCCATCTTCTAGGGAATGTTCAAATTGTAGCTGTAATAATTGTTCTATGGCTTGCTTTTTGACATTAAAAGGAATGCATCGTAAGGTAAGCCCCAAAATATGGGGCCCATTATTGACAAACTGTGAATGAATCTTGTTTAGAATTTGGCTTTTTGCTCCAATCATTTATGCTTCCCCAGAAATCATTTTTTCATAAATGTCTAAGTCGGTATTTAAATGTTCAAAAACTTCTTCGCTTACTTCGTTACGAATTTTCATTTGTAACAAAGCTGTCCGTTCCGCACCAATTGCAACCAGACGCATGCGTCTTTCTAGGTTTTCTGCTTCAAGTGCTTTTTTCTCTAAACCTTTAAGACCTGTTCGACGTCTTAATGATCCAATAACACGTGAACCGACTTCATGTATTATTTCTTGATCCATACTATCTTCAGTTGTTTCTTGTAGCAAATTGTTTTGCATTTTTTCCAAGCTAACAATTGCTTCTTCTGCCATATGACCCTTTACAGTTAAAATTTCATTAGCTTGTTCTGAATTATCTAAAATAACACTACCTCGTAACAAAATAGGTAATATGATAACTGCTGCAATCAATGAAATTAAAATTATACCTGTTGCAATAAAAACAAGTTGATAACGACCACCAATTGTCATTGGAATAGATAACACACCAGCTAGAGTAATCGCTCCTCTAACACCAGCAAATGTCGAAATTAAAAGATCTCTTGTTGAGTATTCTCTAAATGCAAGAGGGCGTTTTGTGCCAAATGGCATGGCTGGTAGATGTTTCATTGACCACAACCAGGCGAATCGCGTTCCCATTAATACCGCAAAAACAAATAAAACAATTAAACATAATTGCCATACTTCAATTGAGGTATCAATCTGGTTTTCGGCGAAAGTATTGTTCAGAATGCTTGGTAACTGAATACCTAATAAAACGAATACAAATCCATTAAAAACGAATGTTAGCATTGACCATGTGCTATCTGATTGCAAACGCGCAGTTAATGGTGCATTTCGCATCATACCAGAATGATTAACTGTCATACCTGCACTTACTGCTGCTAAAATACCAGAACAATGACATTCCTCGGCAATAATGTAAGCGGCAAATGGGAGTAAGAATAATAATACAATTTGAATTGCAGGGTCATTGTGAGTCAGCTGATTTATTTTACGTAAAATACGTGCATATAGCCAAGTAAATAAAACGCCAATAGCTAAGCCACCAAGCGCAACTATAAAAAATTGCATACTCACATCAAAGATGTTAAATACTGCATCACCAACTGCAATAGCAATAGCAAATTTTAAAGACACCAAACCTGAAGCATCATTCATCAATGCTTCACCTTCGATGATCTCCATTTTCTCTTTTTCAATGCGTCCTTTCCCCACAATTCCACTTAATGCTACAGCATCTGTTGGCGATAAAACTGCAGCTAGTGCAAATGTTGCTGCTAATTCAACTCCTTTTGGTAACATCCAATAAAGTAAATAACCAACAGCGACAATTGTTATTACAACTAAAACTAGCGCTAGTCCAACAATTTCTCTGACATTGTGCACAAAGTCTTTTACCGATGTTTTACGCCCATCAGCAAACAGTAATGGTGGAATGAATAAAACAAGAAATAATTCTGGGTCGAATTTTACATAAACACCAAAGGCAGCCAGTATACAACCTAACAATATTTGCATTAGTGGCAATGGAATTTGTATTGGTAACATTTTAATAACGACACCAGAAAGTGATACAATTAATACTAGTAGCAAAATTATTGAAAAAAGATCCATAGCTTCTCTTTTATTTATCCTATAATCCTATTGTTTGTATTGATTATAGCGGAATTTGAGCTAGATTTCAGGTGAAAATTTGAAAAATTTATTTCTTTTTGTTTTGTGTGTAATTATTAATCAAAAATATAATTTAAAGGCATTTTAATGAAAGGTTGGCAAAGAGCATTTATACTACATACTCGTTTTTACACTGAAAGTAGTTTATTAGTTGATTTATTCGTTGAAAATGTCGGAAAAATAACGGTGTTAGCCAAAGGGGCTAGGAGAAAAAGTTCAGCATTGAAAGGCATGTTGCAACCTTTTACTCCGCTCATTGTACAATATTCAGGTCAAGGTGAAATAAAAACATTGCGGCAAGTTGAAGCTATGTCGCTGGCATTACCGTTAGTATCTGTTTTCTTATATAGCGCATTTTATTTAAATGAGCTATTACATCGAGTTTTAGTTGCAGAAACAGAAATGCCAACTCTTTTTGATGATTATTTAGCAAGCTTGCAACAATTAGCCCAACAAATTCCTGCTGAAAATGTGCTGCGAGCTTTTGAATTATCGTTATTAGAAAATTTAGGGTATCACATTGATTATTTTCATTGCTGTGTAACTGGTGATGATATTGTTAAATCGATGCATTATCAATACGAAAGCGAAAAAGGTTTTATTAGTAGTTTATTACAAAATAGTACAAGCTTTACAGGGGAGCAAGTTTTAGCTTTGGGAAAACGTCAATTTAATAATGACTGTACGTTAAAAGCGGCTAAACGGTTTACCAAAATGGCGTTAAAACCTTATGTAGGATCAAAACCATTTAAAAGTAGAGAGCTATTTTTAAAAATCTAATCTTACTGATATTTGTCAGTAACCCATGCTCATTTTGATAATTTGTATCTTGGCGTAGGAATTACTCGCGTTGTTTACTGTAATTTAAAAAAACTGTAATGAATATACATCGCCGTATCAAAGGTGAGCGATATGGGTCTCTATCATAAGTTACCGATTGACAAAACACTTTGTGGTCAGTCGTCCGACTATTTATAACTTATCATGCGCTAAAGAAAGTCAGATTGAAGTTGTTCGTCCTCGTACCCGTAAGAAGGAACGCTATAAAACCATCTCTTATGGCATTGTCAAAACAGGTTGAGTTATTTTCTACGTCAGTTTTGTGCTCACGATGGAGTATTTACATTTACACTACCGTTCATATTTTAGACTGTATTTTTGTAAAAAATATTCAGGATTCTATACCGTTTCGTAATTAATTGAGAATTGGGTATGTAAATACCCCAAACTTAGTACAAGATTCAAGTAGAAAATCATGCTGCTTGTTTTAGTGTTTTATACTCAATCGGTGTCATGTTATTTAACGCCTCATGCGGTCTTTCGGTATTATAAATCGTTAACCATTCTTCGGTTATTCTCCTTGCTTGTGCTAAGTTGTTAAAAAGATATAAATCGAGTACTTCAGTACGATAGGTACGATTAAATCGTTCAATATAGCCATTTTGATAAGGGCTACCGGGCTGGATATAATCAATGGTTATATCATGGGATTTAGCCCAGTTTATAAAGGTTTTTCCTGTAAATTCTGGTCCATTATTGACTCGTATTTTTAATGGATAGCCATGATATTCAGCCAGTTTATCTAAGTAACGGGTAACTCTCCCTGCCGGTAAGCTTACTGCAATATCAATGCCTAGCGCCTCACGATTAAAGTCATCGATGACATTGAATGTCCTAAAGCGACGTT
>NZ_JBXSQI010000019.1:0-61739 GCF_057063565.1 Gilliamella sp. X-57
TTTCGGCCTCCAGCTCCTTTAAGCGTTTGATGTCCGAAGTTTCCATTCCGCCGTATTTTTCCCGCCATTTATAGAAAGTTGAATTCCCCATGCCATATTTACGACAGAGTTCCTTGACAGGAATACCAGCTTCAGCTTCTTTTAAAATAGCGACGATTTGATGTTCAGTCATTTTTTTCATAATTAAATCCCCTTTACTTTTATCATAGAGAATTTTCTACTTTTTTGCTGTACTATTTTAGGGGATAGTTACATATTTACATTGAAATTAATGCTTTACTAAGAAAAGGCGTTTCAATTGCGAAAATTTTGGCGATTACGATGGAAAGTATTGTTGGAAAAATTAAGGACAATTGATATTGCCCTTTTCATAACCATGTGTCGTTAAATTAATTTATTACCATCCGTTGTCCAACGTTTTCTTACAAACTGATCAAATTCAGGCTCATCTGCATGCTCCAGTAATATTACTTGAGTATCAACATTATATTCATCCTTTATAGTCTGAATTTCTCTGAGGATAACATTAAATATATTTTTTACTTGAATGATATTTTCATCAAATGTTTTTTCAGGATCAGCACCTTCTTCCAAAGAAGTAATTTTCGTAATTGCTCTTGGAAAATAAACTTGACTTGGTTGATCAATAAAAAGGAATGCTGGCATTGAAGAGTTTTCTTTGCAAATTAAATGCAATAATGCGAGAAATAAAGATAGATGACAAGCTAGCCAGTTTGCTCCACTTCCCATCTCAGACAATCTTATTTTTTCGTTATTGTGGTTATAATAAAATTCAAAATCTTTTAAATTAAAATACATTCTACCTGGTTGCAACTCTTTCTCAAAATCTAATTGCTGACTGATAGATGTCATTTTTTCACTTAAAAAATAATTGGCGCGATCAATTTTTTGTTCTAAATTATATATTTTTAATTGTTTTTTTATATCTCTAATTTCTTTTTCATAACCTATAACATCAAAAAAGTTTTCCCCTAATGTTGGTTTTTCTTGAATTTGTTCTAAGACGATTTGAATTCTTCCCTTCAATACCAATAAACTATCGCGTAAACTTCTATGTTTATTATTTTCTTTTAAAGTTTCTTGTAGGTTTCTAATTTGAGCATTAATTTCACGGATTTTATTTTTTAATTCATCTTTTTTTTCTATCAGCAATAATAAATGTTCTGTATTATCACTTTTATAAGATACTATTTTCCTTAATTCCTTTAATAGCTCAATTCTTGACAAATGAGCTAGCTCGACTCGCTTATTAACTTCATTCACATGGTTATTACATAAAGGGCATTCATAATTGGTGTGATCATTTTTTTCAGGAATTGAATCTATTATTCTAGTTATATTCTTTTCATATGTGAAAAGCTCACTACCATTATTATCTATTTTTTTTATTAATTTATTAGTTTCACTTAGCTGCTCTCTAAATTTTATGCGTTGTTCTTCTAAGTTCTCTAGTGTTTCTGCAACATCGCTATTTTCATAAATATTTTGGGGTATTCCTGGTAATTCTTTGGCAATTTTTTTTAATTCATCAATAGTAACATTATCTTCTAAAACTAATCCCAATGCTTGATAATATTGTAAAATAGGCATTCTTAATTTGTATAATTGTTCTACTAACTTCTTTTCTTTACTAATTTTATCTCTTGTATTTTGCTTTAACTCTTTATTTAATCTTTCTAAACGTTGATTTAAAGCATAATATTTACCATCAACCCAACCTAAAAAAATAGGAAATTGAGAGATAACATCTTTTCTTTTATAAAAATCATCAAATCGATAAAAAAAACTATGTTTATTTGCAATCAGGTTTTGATGTTGAAAAATTAAAGATATCGTATTTCTTATGGATACTTTACCAGCTAGCCTTCTATCTGTATCTTTGCTTACTCTTGTATCGGATACAAACAACCCAAATTGTTCTTCAGTTTCTTTTTGAATTTCTTTAAAAGGACGAAGTTGTTTATGATTAAAATAACTTAAATCAAAAGAATCAAGAAAAGTTGCATCAGATTCAATGGAAAAGTATTCACTTGCTCTAAACTCACTATTCCAATTTGGTCTAGCTAATACAATAAAACATGTTTTAAACTCTAATACAATTGAATATAGATAAGTAAATTCAGTTATTTTACCCACAGGAATTGTTGAACGTGAAGCAAAAAGACAATAATCAACTATTTCTAAAAGAGCACTTTTCCCTGTTTTTGAATCACCAGTTATTACATTTAGTCCTTTCTCCAAAGAAACTTCTCTTTTTCTACCATCCTTAGCAAAAAGAACAATACTTTTTAATGTTGCCTTCATAAATTTGTTATCCTAAATTTTAAAAAAATAGTAAGGTAGTCCTCTTTAGCCAATATAATTCCTAATTGGTAAGCTGCTTTAATGTAATCTTTTTTACTATTTGAAATATTTTTATATAATAATGGATTTGATATTGAAATATATTTGTCAAACTTTAGTTGAGTAAAATTGCTTAAGTAAATCAAACCATTTTGTGTTGTATTCTTAAATCTTAGGTATTGGTCATTTTGCTCTGCTAAGGCGTTTTTTAAGTCTAATGATACATTATTAAAAAATGTTGTATTTATATTTGAATTAGATCTTGAAATGATTAAACGGTTTCGAATTGCTTCATTAAAGATAAATGGTAAAACCATATAAATAAGCTCTAATTTAATGCCTTCAGCTTTTACTGATTGTGCTCCACTTAAGAAATAATGTAAAAGCTCTGCAACCCATGGGGGAGAATAAATTGCATTAGCTAGTCGACCGATTTTCATGTAATATCCTCGTCATTAAATACCCAAGAAAATTTTTCTTCATCAACATTGTGATGTATTCTACCATTCTGATAATACATTCCTGTATCACTGACATTTGGGATATCTATTTTTTCAGTATTCCCGACACAATCATGGTAAAGTTGCCTAGAAAAATATAAAAGCTCCTCGCTATTAATATTTTTTTCTTGAATATTTTCTGCATGTTTCTGTTTTTTATTTCTTAAACGATCCAAAATAGTTTCATTATGATTTTCTAAAATATTAGAAAGAGTATCTGCATATTTATTTATTAATTGTATATGGCTATTTTGTGCACGAAGGTAATCTGAAACAGCAGTTAAAATAGCCATTTTTTTTTAATTTTATTTTTTCTAACTCGTTAATGAATTTAAATTTGCACTCTTTAATATCAAAATGTATTTCGTTTTGAGATACAAAAGGAAATGGGATCTTTTCTCTTTTAAAAACTTTAGAAAATAATGTTAGTTTTTCATCCATATCATTAACATCTATGCACCATTTTTTATGTTCAATAATTGCTTGTTTATTGAATTGCCCATATAGCCAATGTAATGCATCTTCTTTAGATTTACAAAAATGATGAATAAGTCGACCATCCTTTATTAAATTATTCCATTTATTTTCAACTGATTCCTGAGATGATTTAATTGAAAATCGCTCAAGAACGGAATTAAGTTTAACTTTTAACTTATCGGAAAAAATGAAATCATAGTACTTTTGTATAGTACTCACTGGACTATGTGATTTTAAAATTTCATATTTTTCCTTAACATTTTTATCATTCCAATTATAAAAAATTGACTCAATAGGCACATCTGAGGTGGTATGTAAAATGAAATATTCAACAGTATCAGTATTTTCTTTTAAAAAGTTATATAATGTTTTCCAGAAATCTACAGAATTACTTGTTAAATCATGATGTTCTAAATGACTTTTAGTTTCAATAATAGTAGTACCATCATATATATCACCATAGCATTCTAACCAAATAGTTTGGTTCTTTTTTGCATTAAAATAAGATTCAATAGCAATTAAAACTTGATAGACATACCCTAAATATTTGGGCGTAGCTTGATTAGAAAATATTTTATCCATAAAAGCTAACCTTTTATTTTTAGTCATTTTAATTATAATGATTGGCAAAATTATTACATAAAATAAGTCATCAGTAAAACCTTTCATTGAATTAAATTTAATCACAATATTATAATAAGAAATCACCATAACCACGATTCCTTTCAATCATTTTGATGAATCAACTGTAAATCATATAAAAATATTGCATACCGCATAGGTGGATTTGTTACGATTTCATATAAATAACGCTTACTTAATATAATGGGAAGCTGCGTATTGATAAAACCCGAAATACCTAAAGTTAGGTTTCCTTTATGCACACAAAGTGGGAATATCTTGACTAAGACTATACGTAAATTTTGCTTTTGGAGGTGCACTTAATCATTATTGTCAATATTGATACGGCAGAATCCCCCCGTGTGCTTTCCCCCCAAAATTTCGAAAAAATAAAAACAATCACCTGTATTTATTTACAGTGTTTTTACTGCTATACTGCCAATATTATAACTAGCCTTATGTATTAATTTATTATGATAACTCAACTAACTATTAATAATTTTGCTATTGTGGATCAGCTTCTTGTTGACTTTACTACGGGGATGACCGCTATTACGGGTGAAACGGGCGCGGGGAAATCTATTGCTATTGATGCATTAGGATTATGTTTGGGTAATCGTTCTGATGCCTCATCTATTCGGCATGGTGCTGATCGTGTTGATATTTCAGCTTGCTTTGTGCTTGATGATACGCCGGCTGCATTTGCGTGGTTGAGAGAAAATCAGCTTGATGAGGGCAATGAATGCATTTTACGCAGAGTGATTAATCAAGATGGGCGTTCTAAAGCATTTATTAATGGTCGTGCGGTACCTATTTCGCAATTAAAAGATTTGGGGCAAATGTTGATTCAAATTCATGGGCAACATGAACATCAGCGCCTGTTACGCAGTGATTATCAACAGTTGTTACTAAATCATTATATGAATGAACCCACGTTGCTCGCCCAAATGCAGCAAGCCTATAAACAGTGGAAAGAAGCAACACGAGCTTACCAGCAATACCAAACTACACGGCAAGAGCGTGATGCGCATATGCAACTTTTGCAATATCAGTTAAAAGAGTTAAACGAATTTTCACCAATTTCTGTTGAATATCAACAGATTGATGAAGAATATAAACGATTGTCCAACAGTGAACAATTAATCAATCTAAGTCAACAATCTGTGATGTTGTTAGATGAAGCCGATGAATATAACGTCAGTAATTTACTCAGTAGTGTTAAAAATAGTGTTCAAGAATTGGTTGAGCTCGATCCAACTTTACATAATGTTTGTAACATGCTTGACGAGGCTTCCATCCAGATTAAAGAAGCTAGCTACGAACTTCGTCACTATAGTGAACGTTTAGAGATTGATCCAGCTCGCGTTATGCAGCTTGAACAGCGATTATCTAAACAAATTGCTTTAGCGCGTAAACATCATGTTGCTCCCGAAGCATTACCCGATTTGCATCAGACCTTGTTAGCTGAATTTAAACAAATTAATCAACAGGATGAACAAAGCGAACAACTTAAAACTGATATTAGTAAATACCATCAACTCGCGGTTGACATTGCCGCTAAATTGCATCAAAAAAGGATCACAATAAGTAAAACTTTAGCCAAAAAAGTAACCACCATTATGCATGAACTATCTATGCCAAATGGACAATTTAGTATCGATATCGCTTTTGACGAAAATCGATTAAATGAAGATGGCGCCGATCAAGTCATCTTTTTAGTCAGCACCAACGCTGGTCAAAATCCACAACCGCTTGCTAAAGTGGCATCTGGTGGTGAATTATCACGTATTGCCTTAGCCATTCAAGTTTTAACAGCGCAAAAAATGGATACTCCTGCTTTAATTTTTGATGAAATTGATGTTGGTATTAGTGGTCCAACTGCCGCTAAAGTGGGGCAACTATTAAGGCAACTTGGGCAATCGACCCAAGTAATTACCGTCACACACTTACCACAAGTGGCAGGGCAAGCAAATCAGCACTATTTTGTTAGTAAACAAACAGATAGCAAACAAACCTCAACCGATATGCAAAAATTGGATGAAAATGGACGGTTAAATGAGTTAGCCAGATTATTAGGTGGCGATAAAATTACAGAGGCAACATTAGCCAATGCAAAAGAGCTACTTATTATCTAACTGAATTGTGGTAATATAGCGCTTTCATCTTGATGTGAAGGAAGCTTGATCATGAGTCTATCGGGTAAACATATTTTGTTAGGCATTACAGGTGGCATTGCTGCATATAAATGCCCTGATCTTGTTCGCCATTTAAAAAAAGCCGGTGCGCAAGTACATGTCGTGCTGACTGATTCAGCTAGCCATTTTGTGACTAAAATGACCCTGCAAGCTGTTTCTGGCAATCAAGTATCTTGTGATCTCTTTGATCCATCGGCCGAGCTTTCTATGAGTCATATTGCACTGGCCAAATGGGCTGATTTAGTCTTAATTGCGCCAGCAACTGCCAATATTATTGCCAAAATGGCCAATGGTATTGCTGATGACCTGTTATCAACCATTTGCTTAGCCACGCCAGTACCAATAGCCATTGCTCCAGCAATGAATCAACAAATGTATAAAGCTGTGGCGACTCAACATAATTTATCAGTATTAGCCTCAAGAAATACCTTGATTTTAGGACCAGATAACGGGTTCCAAGCCTGTGGTGATATTGGACCAGGTCGTATGCTTGAGCCACACGCAATTGTTGAAGAAATTGTACACTATTTTAAAGCAACTTCAGTACTTTCAGACATATCCATTACCATTACAGCAGGCCCAACCATCGAAGAAATCGATCCAGTTCGTTACATTAGTAATTACAGTTCAGGAAAAATGGGCTTTGCAATTGCAAACGCGGCGGCGCAAATGGGGGCTACCGTTACATTAATTAGTGGACCAGTCCATTTAGATACGCCAAATGGTGTCAAGCGAATTGACGTTAAAAGCGCTAAACAGATGTATGATGAAGCATTAAATTGCGCGCAAAAATCAACTATTTTCATTTCGTGCGCGGCGGTTGCCGATTATCATGCCAAAACAATTGCGCCACAAAAAATCAAAAAAACCAGCGATAACGACGAACTTATTATTGAATTAGTAAAAAACCCAGATATTGTCGCAAGTGTCGCAGCACTAAAAACGAATCGCCCTTTTGTGGTAGGATTTGCAGCAGAAACTCATGATGTCAAAACTTATGCACTAAAAAAATTAATCACAAAAAATCTAGATTTAATTTGCGCTAATGATGTTTCAGACAAAACCATCGGCTTTAATTCTGATCAAAATACATTAACGCTATATTGGCAAAATGGTGAGCAAACGTTACCATTAAGCAGTAAACAACAATTAGCAACACAGTTACTTCAAGCTGTTATAACACGATATAAAGCGAGTCATGATGAAAAGAAAAATTGATATAAAAGTATTAGACCAACGTTTGGGTAATGAATTTCCACTCCCAACCTATGCAACCGCAGGATCTGCTGGTATTGATTTACGCGCGATGTTCGATAAAACTACGGAAATCAAACCCGGCGAAACTATCTTAACGCCGACGGGCTTATCAATGCATATTGCCGATCCTTGTTTGGCTGCCTTAGTATTACCTCGTTCAGGGCTTGGTTCAAAAAATGGTATTGTGCTTGGTAATTTGGTTGGTTTAATCGATTCTGATTATCAAGGTCAATTATTTGTTCCCGTTTGGAATCGTAGTCAAACACCTTTTGTTATTGAGGCAGGCGATCGAATTGCCCAATTAATTATTGTTCCGGTTGTACAAGCCGAATTTAACATTGTTGATGAATTTGTTGAGTCAGCGCGTGGAGAAGGTGGATTTGGGCATTCGGGTAAAAAATGACTGTGAGTAGCAAAAATAAAAATCGTAAAGAAGATATCTTACAAGCATTGGCAAAAATGCTTGAATCCAATGAAGGCACTCAACGAATTACAACGGCCAAATTAGCCGCAACAGTCGGTGTGTCTGAAGCAGCGCTATATCGACATTTTCCAAGCAAAACAAAAATGTTTGAAAGCTTAATTGTTTATATTGAAGATATTTTGTTATCGCGCATTAATGTGATCATTCAAGATGAGCCTAATACCTTTACGCGTTTACAACTTATTCTTGCGTTGATATTAGGCTTTTCTGAAAAAAACCCGGGATTAACTAGAATTATGACCGGTCATGCGTTAATGTTTGAACAAGAACAGTTACAAGAGCGGATTAGCCAACTATTTGAACGCATTGAAACTCAAATTAAACAAGTTTTACGTGAACGAAAAATTCGTGAGGGAGTGGCTTTTATAACAGACGAACGGATTTTATCTAGCCAGTTATTAGCTTATTGTGAAGGTATGATGGCGCGTTATTCTCGTTCAGGTTTTAAATATCTACCAACCACTAATTTTGATACACGTTGGAGTTTATTAGTTAAACAACTGGTTTAGCCAATTTTGCACTAAAACACATTAACAGAAATTTCTATTCCCTATTACCGAGGATAATAAGATGAATTTTGAAGATTTCTTAAATCATACCCTTACCTTTATCAAACGATATGATGGGGTTGTATTTAGCTATATCGCTCATTTCTGCTTTGCTATTCTTATTTTTGTTATTGGTAGAACGATTGCTAGATTTATTAGCAACCAATTAAAACGGATATTATTCAACCGACACGTTGATCCGACCGTTGTTAAATTTGTCAGTGCTTTGTCTTATTATGCCTTCATTGTCATAACATTAGTGGCGGTTTTAGGGCAATTAGGCGTACAAACGGCCTCGATTGTTGCTGTTATTGGTGCCGCTGGTTTAGCGATTGGTTTGGCATTACAAGGTTCGCTATCTAACTTTGCCGCTGGGGTTATTTTAATTATTTTTCGTCCATTTAAAGTTGGTGAAACTGTTGTCATCAATAGCCAGCAAGGCGTTATTGATTCTATACAAATTTTTTCAACCTCTATTGTTACCCCAACGAATGAACTTGTTGTGATCCCGAATAGTCAGGTAGTGAGTGCCAACATTATTAACTATACACGTTTACCTGAAAGACGTTTAGATTTAGTGATTAATGTGGGATATAATTCAGATATTCAAAAAGTTTATCAAGTGTTAAAACAAGCCGTTGATAAAACTAATAATATATTAACCACCAAAGAGCCAACCATTCGATTAGATGTGTTAGATGCTTCCTCAATGAATTTTAATGTTTTAGTTTGGACATTAAATGAAAATTATGGTGTAGTGAAAGGCGAGCTGCTTGAAAATATCAAAAATGGATTAACTGCAAATAATATTAATATTCCATATCCAACCATGGATGTAAACCTTAATACTAAGTAGCCATTTATAAAAACTCCATTGCTCCCTTTCAATGGAGTTTTATTTATCATTTGCTAGTGATTAAAGATCTTGATCCATATTTAAAGCTGGCTTATCGCAATCAGGACAACCCACTACTTTTGCTGGCACGCCGGCAACGGTGGTATGCGGTGGCACAGGATCTAACACAACTGAACCCGCACCAATTTTAGCCCCTTTGCCTATTTCAATATTGCCTAAAATCGTGGAGTGCGCACCAATCATTACACCCTCACGAATTTTTGGGTGGCGATCACCATTTTGTTTACCCGTGCCACCTAAGGTGACGGATTGTAAAATAGAAACATCGTTTTCAATTACCACGGTTTCACCAATCACAATGCCTGTCGCATGATCAAACATCACCCCATAGCCAATTTTTGCTGCTGGGTGAATATCTACCCCAAACACTATCGCAATCTGGCTTTGTAAAAAAATCGCCAATGATTTACGGTTTTGCTGCCAAAGCCAATGTGCAATTCGATAAGCTTGTAGTGATAAAAAACCTTTGTAATAAAGCAGTGGCGTTGAATAATAATGAGTTGCTGGATCGCGAATATAGACAGCTAGAATATCGTTTATTGCGGACTGAATAATATTTTCATCAGCTTTATATGCTTGCCGAGCAATTTCACGAATTTCAATAGCCGGCATAACCTGAGAAACAAGCTTATTAGCTAAAATATAGCTTAAAGCACTACCCAGATCTTCATGATTGAGTAAAGTTGCATGGAAATAACTCGCCAGCATTGGTTCGCTTTCGACTAATGTCGATGCTTCTTGTCGAATGGCTTGCCACAACATCTCGGGTTTAACAACTATTTTTGCATCGTTCACGACATGTTCCTGTACACAATAACTAAAATTGTTAACATTGTTTCGCAAACTTAACCTAGAAGCAAGTTTTGTATTCATTTATCATCACGTTAAAAAACAAAATGGAAATTCCATGTTTCCATTTTGTTATTATTGTTAGTGCGAATTTAAAATTATTATTGTTTTGATTTTTGCTCATCGCTTAAAGTAAATATTGCTATCACCGAAGTCAGTAAAACAACACCGGCAAGGACATAAAATGTTGTCGCATATCCGGTATTATCAAATAATTTACCAACTAGCCATGACAACACAATAACACCAAGATTGGATGAAATATTAAATCCAACTAAATAAAGGGTCGCCGATAATCTTGCATCAAAATTACCGACGATATACTTAAACATCGCCAAAATAAATAGTGGAATTTCAATTGCATGAAATAGTTTTACTAATGAAATAAAATAAACATTATCCAATGTTGCTGATAATGCAATTCGGCAAATCATAACTAGTGCTGCAACTAACAATGACTTTTTAGCTCCCATTTTGTTAATAAAATAAGGTGCAATAATCATACAAGTTGCTTCTAAAAAAACTTGGAAAGAATTTAAATAGCCATAAACTTGATAACCATCTTCTTTCTTTTCAAAAAAACTGGTATAAAAATTCGGAAATAATTGCTGATCATAGATGGTATAAAAGCTGTAAGTACCAATCACAAATAAGACAAACAACCAAAATTTTTGTAAACCAAATAGTGAGAAAATTTCACCCATTGTGGGTATGGTCGATGTTTTTTCTGTTAAAGCAGTATTGTTATTTTCGGTCTGCGACCCTTGATAGTATGTTGGCTTAAATACAATATTAATAATTAAAAAGATAGCGGCAACCACCGATGCCATCCAAAAGTTAATATGCGGATCAATACTAAATAAAATACCGGCAACAAAGGTGGCAGCCGCATAACCAAACGATCCCCAAAAACGCGCAGGACCGAATTCAAAACCAAATAATCGACTAATACGCTCAATAAACGAATCAATCAAAGCACTACCTGAAATAAAACTAGCACTTAAAACAGGGGCGCCGATACACACACCAAAAATAAAATCATTTTTCAATAAAGGCTCATACACATAAATTAAGAATGGACCAATCAGCACCATAATGATACTTTGAAAAGTTACTACCGCTTTTCCTATTTGTAATTTATCTTGGATAATGCCATAGAAGATCATAAAAAACATGGCTGCGGCAGAATTCGCGGCATAAACAATACCTAACTGTTCGCCCGATAAGCCAATTTTACCTTTTAACCAAATGGAATAAAAAGACCACCAAAGCGACCACGCAGCGTAAAACGTAATAAGGTAACCAGACGAGAACCAATAGTTTCTATTTTGTATCATATTCATGTTTATTACTCTTATATTGTTGAAGTTTGATGAAGTTTAACGTTAACATGTTAATGTTAACATTATGACCATATTTAATACGAAATAGATAGAATCGATTATCATAAATGTTAACCTCCTCACACTTTTTATCATTTATATTTGTGGTATCATCTCCCATAAGTAATGACTGATAATCATTTTATCTTGTTAAGCAAAAGGATTAACTATGGCTTCACTTAAAGATGTTGCAAAATTAGCATCTGTTTCACTGATGACGGTTTCACGTGCAATAAATAATCCTGACAAATTAAATAAAGAAACCTATAAACGCGTTAAACAAGCTATTGAGCAACTTAATTATGTGCCTGATTTATCGGCAAGAAAGATTCGTGGTGATAACTCGGGACCTTGTGCTATTGGTGTTTTAGCATTAGAAACCGCCATGACACCGTTTTCAGTAGAATTACTCCAAGCCATAGAAAAAACAGCCCAAAATCATGGATGGAATACCTTTATTGTTAATTTATTTGATGATAAAGATGCCGATCATGCCATTAATACTCTGTTGTCATATCGCCCTAACGGTATTATCTATACCACAATGGGATTAAGAAAAGTTGAACTACCTGAAAAGCTATTAGATAAAAATGTTGTATTAGCTAACTGCATAAGTGATTCAAAGCAACTCGCTTGCTACATTCCAGATGACTATTTAGGTCAATATCAAGCCATGCAACAGGTCATAAATAAAGGCTATAAAAAGCCACTATGTATCTATTTATCAGAAAACACATTAGCAGGCAAAACCAGACGTAAAGCCGTTGAGCAAGCTTGGCTCGATGCGGGTTATCATTTAAATACTATTACCAGTTATCACACCTCAATATTATCAGATGACCTTGCACAAGAATATATGATGACGGTTGATATATTGAAACAACATTGTCATAAAAAACCTGATTTTGATGTACTGATTTGTGGTAATGATCGAATCGCTTTTGTTGCTTATCAATTTTTACTCGGTCAAGGATTTAATATCCCAAATGATATTGCTGTGTTAGGTTATGATAATATGGTGGGAACGGGTGAACTATTTTATCCTCCATTAACAACCGTCCAGTTGCCTCATTATGAGATTGGTGAACAAGCAGCATTACATATTATTAATAGCAAAAAACAAAAAGAGATAATACAGGTAGCATCACCTTATTTAGAAAGAGCCTCTTTGTAATTGAAATAAAATATATTAGATCAAACCAAATAAAGGCATAGAAAAACAGATCTAAAACATTGTATAACCGCCAATGCCTAATCCCATTTTCAATTTTGTCTATTTTACTTTTAATGATGACGGTTAATTCCGTCATTAAATCCTATAATAAATAGATCTATTGCAACGGCATACATTTAAATTTACATTGTTAGATTAAAATTTTTAAAGCAATAAAAATATTATAACTTTCAACGATAATGTAAAAATTATCCATTGTACAATGGGTTAAGTTCTATTATTATAAAAAAATATAATTTAATTATGGAGTATACCTGTGTAGCTTTTTGCGCGTTCTTTCTATCAAGAATTATTATAGTTACTCGCGTGATGCACACAAGTCATATCTTTTCTATCAACTTTTGATAACCTTATAAATGCATTGCTTCACGCTGTAATTTTCTTTTGTTTTTTCAGTGGTGATTAAATTCAATGCAATCTTTACATAAACAATGGTTTTCCAATATCAAAAATGATGTTCTATCGGGCATTGTTGTAGCACTTGCCCTTATTCCTGAAGCAATTGCTTTTTCAATTATTGCCGGTGTTGACCCTAAAATGGGGCTGTATGCGGCTTTTTGTATAGCGGTTATTACTGCTTTTGCCGGAGGTCGCCCGGGTATGATATCTGCCGCTACCGGTGCAATGGCGCTAGTAATTGCTGGACTGGTTAAAGCACATGGGGTTGAATATTTGCTTGTTGCGACAATCTTATGCGGTATTTTTCAGATTATTGCCGGTTTTCTTCAATTAGGAAACTTAATGCGCTTTGTTTCTCGCTCTGTGGTAACAGGTTTTGTTAATGCATTAGCCATCTTAATTTTCTTAGCACAACTTCCTGAGCTAACCAATGTCACATGGCATGTCTATGCAATGACCATTGCTGGGCTTGGCATAATTTATCTGTTCCCTTATATCCCCAAAATAGGAAAAATGATTCCTTCACCACTACTTTGCATTCTTATTCTTACTGGTATCTATATGTATTTTGGCATGGATATACGCACGGTGGGTGATATGGGTACATTACCCACTAGCTTGCCTACATTTTTACTGCCCAATGTTCCTTTTAACCTTGATACCTTATTGATTATTCTGCCTTACTCCCTTTCATTAGCCATTGTCGGCTTATTAGAATCAATGATGACCGCAACCATTGTAGATGATATTACCGATACACCGAGTGATAAAAACCGAGAATGCAAGGGGCAAGGTATTGCCAATATCGTGACAGGCTTCTTTGGCGGTATGGCGGGGTGCGCAATGATTGGGCAATCAATTATCAATATGAAGTCAGGCGGACGAACGCGTCTATCCTCATTTATAGCCGGAACTGTACTTTTATTATTAGTTGTCTTTTTACAAGACTGGGTAAGCCAAATTCCAATGGCTGCGTTAGTAGCTGTGATGATCATGGTTTCCATAGGAACCTTTAGCTGGGACTCGATTAAGAACCTTAAATCGTACCCACTTTCAACCAATATTGTGATGCTGGCAACTGTAGTTGTCGTTGTATTTACCCATAACCTTGCTTATGGCGTATTTGTTGGGGTATTACTGGCATCACTGTTTTATGCCAATAAAGTCGCTCATTACCTACAAATTCAAACTGAGCAACCCAGCAAGGAACAACGTATTTATACCGTGTATGGACAAGTATTTTTTGCTTCTTCTACCAAATTTATTAGCTCATTTGATTTAAAAGAAGTTGTACAAAAGGTAACAATTGATCTTACCCACGCACATTTTTGGGATATAACCGCTGTAGCAGCTTTAGATAAAGTGGTAATTAAATTCCGCAAAGAAGGGGCACAGGTGGAAGTGTTAGGGCTAAATAAAGCCAGTAGTACAATTGTAGACCATTTTGGCGTTTATGATAAACCCAAGGCGAAACAAACACTAAATAATCACTAAACTAATAGGTAATAAAAATAGCTGCATTGATAGTTTTGCATCATGACTTATTGGTTGTGATTATGTGGAATGAAACAATAAAAATGCAGATTTTAAAACGAAAATTCACTGCCAATAGGCAGTGAATAGACATTACGCATAAATAGACTGCAATTGCCAACTTTCCAATTTTTTAACTTTCGCTTTTCCGTTTTCAGCAAAGAGGTTGATGACTCGCTCGGCTGGTAATTGTGGATAAATACGACTAGTGAGACTATACAAATCATCATTAACAAAAACCTCGACAGATGAGGCATCAACAAAAATATGCAAAGTTAGCTTACCTGTTTTTGGTAACTGTACGCTACGATAACCAGTTAATTCAATCCCCGATAAACTGCGATCAAGTATAAGGCGTTCTGATTGTAGATCAATATACAAAAGTGTCGCCTGCTTACCATCATTAGTTGCTGCTAGTTGTAAACCAAAACGTTCAGCGGTGCTTTGTGTTAAATCAAATTCAATAGTAAGTTCGCAACTAATGGATTGAATATTGGTGTTTTTAAGTTCACTACTCAGTATTATTTCACCAAATGATTCCGGTTTTTCGCGCAATGCTTCAAGTTCTTTAATCGGGCGGTTTCGGACTTTATTATCTTGATCTAAAATGAGTTCACGCGGTAGCGTAAATGCACCAGCCCATTTATCTTTTTTGCTTGGCATCGCTGACTCCCACATATCCATCCAAGCAAACACAATACGACGCCCATCGGCCGCAAGAAATGATTGCGGTGCATAAAAATCATGCCCAAAATCCATCTCTTGAAAAGGTTTAACCGTTGAAAATTGTTGCCCAGGTTGCCAGTTACCCACAATATAGCCCGATTGAAATAGATTGCGATACTGATAGCCTGTTGCTTTCATGCCTTGCGGTGAGAACATCAAAACCCATTTATCACCTAACGGAAAAAAGTCAGGACATTCAAGCATATAAACATCAGGATCGATATCACTTACCACGACATGATCAAATATCCAATTTTTTAAGTCATCTGAACTATAAAGTAAAACTTGCCCCACATCATTTGGCGTTCGTTGACCGACCACCATCCACCACTTGCCATGTTGTTGCCACACTTTAGGATCGCGAAAGTGCATAATGCCATTTTTTGGCGTAAGTACTGCACCTTGCTTTTCAAAATGGACACCATCTTTACTTGTAGCCAAGCATTGCGTTTGACGAATATGCTCATCATTACCCTGACCTGCTAACCAAAGATGACCTGTATAAATTAAGCATAATTCACCATGGTTATCAACAGCTGAGCCAGAAAAACAACCACTTTTATCAAATTCTTGATCAGGAGCAATCGCGATTGGCAATCTACGCCATGTAACCAAATCATCACTAACAGCATGCCCCCAATGCATTGGCCCCCAATTTTCATCATAAGGATGATGCTGATAAAAAGCATGATATTGACCGTTAAAGTAAATCAAACCATTAGGATCATTCATCCAACCTGCTGAGGGTGCTAAATGAAAATGAGGATAGTATTGTTTATTCATCACTTTTTCTAAATTTTTAACAGCTTGATTAGCTTTATCTATAGCAGTAGACATAAAAACCCCTTTTTATCCAATAGTAGATATCTTTATTTAATAGTATCTTAATTTAATTGTTAACGTTAACCATTAATGAAATTAGCGATAAAATATGTGATGATAGTCACACATTTTTAACGTTAACAATGAATTTTTTGCCAAATGATTTAGTCTATGACAAACTTTTAAAAAAATAACCATCATTAATTCAACAATAAATTAAACATCAATGACTTTATTAAAAAGCAAAAAGATGACATATTTTACAAAGCTTAGCGGTAATCTGTATTTATGCTAGATTACCTTAGTCACTAATTATGATCGAGTAAAAAATGAATAATACTAAAGTTTGGTCTCTTGGAGATGCTGTTATTGACTTGTTACCATTTGGCGATATGAATTATCAAGCCTGTGCGGGTGGCGCACCGGCTAATGTCGCAATTGGTATTGCAAAATTAGGGTTACCTTCCGCTTTTATTGGCCGAGTGGGAAATGATCCTTTTGGTCATTTTATGGAAAAAACGTTTCTTGAATATCATGTTGATTGCCAAAGCCTTGAAAAGGATGATCACCATAAAACAAGTACCGTTGTTGTTGATTTAGGTCAAAATGGGGAGCGAAGTTTTACTTTTTTGGTTTCACCTTCTGCTGATCAATTTTTGTCTCAGCAAGCGATACCTGATTTTAACCAAGATATTTTACATTTTTGCTCTTTGGCGCTAGTCGGCCACACTTGTCGGCAAACGCTTAAAACTGCCATTGAAAACCTTACCGCTAAAAATGGCTTAATTAGCTTCGATGTTAACTTGCGTGAACAGATGTGGGCAAATCAAGATGAAATGCGCACAACAATAACTCAATTTTGTCATGATGCTGATATCCTTAAGCTATCAGATGAAGAACTATTTTGGCTCACGCAATGCAATGACTGGCATGAAGCATTAAGTAAACTACAACAGCACTATAAAGCACCATTAAAGTTAATCACTAAAGGTAAAGATGGCAGTATTGCCTTATGGCAAGGCAAAACATTTTCGTTTGATTCGTACCATGTAAATAGTATTGATACTACTGGTGCGGGCGATGCCTTTGTGGCTGGACTACTTAGCAGTATTGCATCATCAGGAATGCCTGAAGATAAACTCATGTTAGAAAGCATGATGACAATAGCTAGTGCTTGTGGTGCCTTAGCGACCACCCAAAAAGGCGCGTTAACTGCGCTACCCGATAGCAGATTTTTACAATCCTTTATTAGCGATAATCCAACATTAACCGCTAAACAAATCGCTTAGTCAAGAAAAGCATGAATAGGGCAGCAACATTGAACATAATACTTTCAAAATGTCATTGCGATTGACTGCCCTTACGACCTATTTAACTCACTGTTTATAAAAATCAAATCGCGTTTAGTGCTGACCACATTGCGATCTTGCCCACTGATCAATCATAAAAACCTCATCAATTGTCCTTGGCTCAGGGAAAGCTAATTGATCTAATACTTTTGCTACATTTTTGGCAATATCCATAAAACCAATTTCATGTTGCAAAAATGCTTCTACCGCAATTTCATTGGCTGCGTTAAGTGCCGTTGTGGCAGCTTGCCCTTGATTGGACGCTTCTATTGCCAATTTTAAACAAGGATAACGATTAAAGTCAGGCTGTGTAAACGTTAAAGCCGAAATTTGACAAAAATCCAAAGGCGGTACACTTGAAGCAACCCGTTTGGGGTAAGACATAGCATAAGCAATCGGCGTACACATATCAGGCACACCTAGTTCTGCCACCACACTACCATCTTGATAACGTACCATGGAATGAATAATCGATTGCGGATGAATAATAATTTCCATTTCGTCGGCACTTGCATTAAATAACCAACGAGCTTCGATATACTCAAGTCCTTTATTCATCATGGTTGCCGAATCCACAGAAATCTTTTTACCCATCGACCAGTTAGGATGTGCAACTGCTTGCGCTGGCGTAACCGATGCAAGCTTATCGAATTCCCAATCACGAAACGGCCCACCAGAACCCGTTAAAACTATTTTAGTAATGCCCTGTTCAGCCAAATTAGCAAAACCTAAATTATGCTGTACCGCTATTGGCAAACTTTGAAAAATCGCGTTATGTTCACTATCCACAGGTAACAGTTCAGCGCCATACTCTTTAACCGCTTGCATAAACAGATGCCCACAGGTCACAAGAGATTCTTTATTGGCAAGCAAAATACGTTTACCTTTTTTAATTGCCGCAAGGGTTGGTTTTAGCCCAGCAGCACCAACGATAGCGGCCATCACTTGATCGACTTCGGGCAACTGCGCTAAATCACAAATGGCTTGTTCACCGCTTAACACTTCAATATCCAATTTTAGATTAGCAAGATTTGCTCTTAGCTCCTTAGCCGCTTGCGCTGTTGCCATAGCAACGTATTTAGGCTTAAATGCCAAACATTGCTCAGTCATTTTGGCAACATTATTGCCACCCACTAAGGCATACGCCTTAAACAAATGAGGATTTTGAGCAATAACCGCTAGCGTACTGCAACCAATTGAACCAGTCGACCCTAAAATTGTGATATTTTGCATATTAATACATTAGTTTTAAATTATGGTTATTGAAAAAAGAGATAAATTCTTTAGTCGGGGCTTTATCGGTAATAATTTGATTAAACAGCGTTAATTCACTAATAAAAGCCGGCTTGACTTGACTAAATTTAGTATGATCGGCAATCAAAATACGCTGATCAGATTGTTTCATAGCTTGCAACTTCATATCAAGTTCATCAAAATGGTAACAAGTGACTCCTCGTGATATATCAACCCCAGCAGCTGAAATAAACGCTTTATTTGGGCAAATCGAATTTAATTGGCAATGCTGTCCAATAGAGGTAAAAATAGCATTATTAACCTGATAATAACCACCACATAAAATTGTCTTACAATTAGGTTTTTTTTGTAATGCTAAAAATGCGTTTAATGAATAACAGATAGCGGTAAAGGTTATTTCATCATCAATAGCATCAATGATAAAAGGGATTGTGGTACCGCAATCAAAAAAAACGGTATCGTTTGCAAAAACAAGTTTGCTAGCTAGTTTAGCAATATGTAGCTTTTCGTTAACTTGTTTATCTTGCTGATCGGAAACAAAATATTGCGTTGCTTGATAACGAGCTTCACTAACAATATAACCACCTAAAACCGTTAATGATGTAGGGATGTTACTTAAATCACGTCGAATGGTCATTTCAGAAACCGCTAACAACTTAGCGGCCTCTTTTAAATGGATCTTATCTGTTTTTTTTAAAATTTGAATGAGGTCATTAATTCTTTTTTGCGATTGCGTTTCCATTCAGATTCCATCAATATCAATAAGCGACATAAAGTCGCTTATTGATAAGTTTATTGATTAATAACTGCTTGATGATGTGGTATCACCCGATACAATAGCAATGCCTGCGCTTGCACCTAAACGCGTTGCACCTGCTTGAATCATTTTTTCAGCAGTTGCACGATCGCGAATACCGCCCGATGCTTTAACGCCCATCTCTTTACCTACAGTATCACGCATTAATTTAACATCCTCAACAGTTGCACCCGACACGCTAAAGCCGGTTGAAGTTTTCACAAATGCAACGCCAATTTCTTTACAAATTGTACAAACTTTAACAATTTCTTCTTTGGTTAATAAACAGGTTTCTAAAATGACTTTTAATGGCACTATACCGCAAGCTTTAAATACCGCTTCAATATCCCGTTTAACGGCATCGAAATCATTGCTTTTTAACCAACCTACATTAATAACCATATCGATTTCTTGCGCGCCAGTTTTAACCGCCATTTCAGTTTCAAACGCTTTAGCGCTAGTGAGCATAGCACCAAGTGGAAAGCCAACCACCGCACACACTTTTACATCACTACCGTTAAGTAAACTTGCTGCTAAAGGCACATAGCCTGAATTTACACAAACCGAATAAAAATGATATTCCTTAGCTTCATCACAAAGCTTACGAATTTGATCTTCCGTCGCATTCATTGCGAGTAAAGTATGATCAATATACTTTGCATAACTCATAACGAGATCCTTAAAATGTCTTTGTAATAATGTTTAATTAAATATTGTTAGTATGTAAATAAATAGGGATGTTATAAAAATAACAAATATAGCCAAGTACTGTTATTTTTATAACATTATGGCGTAATTGATTGAAATAGTACAGATAAAAATTGAAAATCGTCTTTTATTTTTAGCATAAAAGTTACAAAATAAATACTTGAAATATAGCTTAACTAAGCTCATCTGCATTTTACCTTCAGCTGGATCAATTATATTACTAAAATAAATTATTTAGAGAGATAGTTTCTGTCTAATATTTTGGAGAAAATCAATAGATGTTTGTGTTTTTCAATAAATTAAAAAACCATTATTTGTTAAAACAAAAATTGGAAATGAAAAAAATAATATTAATATTATGTATGTCAATAAGTACTATTTGTAATGCTAAAGAGTATTGCTCAAACAAATCAGAAGTTAAAAACTATCCGTTCATGATTAATTCAAAATCGTATAACTTTACCACTTATCGTTGTGATGAAGAAAATAATCAATTTTTAAAATCCACTATATTAGAACTAAAAGCTGATAATATAGATTATCAATTTAAAAATTTGATTAGGCCTTATCATTCACTTGATATTAAATTTGCCAATTGGAATAATAAACCCGCATTTTTTTACACGTATATAACAACGAATAATACTGAGGGTTATATTCCCATAACGATTGAAAACAACAATCTAACTGTTGATTGCGCATTCGTTAAGAGACGATTAATCAACTTGATGGAAACCCGATATTCTTATTGCACAGAAAGAAAACAAGTTAACAATATTAAAGATTTAGATGATTCATTGGCTTTTTTTGAGCCTTACCTATTAAATTCTTATTCCTATTTTCCACATACTGATGAAAGTTTATCCCACAAAAATTTTGACGTCTTTGTTGGTAAAGTTGGTAATATTAGTTTTTATCAACACTATCAATCAATTGAGGATTATGACTTAGATAAATATACAGTAATAATAGCAAATGAAGATAAGCAATACCATTTCAAAAATATTGAAGTGTTTCAAAGAATGAAGGATTTAAATAACTTTGGATACCGATATATGATTGGTTTAGATATTCTAAATTCTAAAGGTGATTTTACTTTTTATGATATGGACAATCTTTCAGATTTGTTGGATAACTCAACCGAAAAAAGAGATATTCATTCTTATATTCAACTAACAAAAGTTCCACTTTATAAACAACCCAACTTTCAGCACCCAACTGATAACTATTTAAAACGAAATGATTTTGTCAAAATTATTGATGTAGAATGGGACGAAGAGAAAATCGATAAAACTAATATCGATGCAAGTAAAAAACTTTTATGGTTTAAAGTCAGCTATCAAAGTAAAAATCATGGCGAAATAATTCATTGGATACCATGGAATGCATTTAGTGGCGACTAGCAATTGCAAACCTAAATAGACATAGGTTATCAACTAAAATGCCAAAAAATTTTATAAAACAATTATAAATTGTTGTTAGCTGAATAAGCGGATAATATGATTAAGTGAAAAAGATATGAAAACAATAAAATACATTATAGCGTTTATCTTATATTTACCTAACCTTGTCTTTGCTGATCATTTTTATGGTATCGAAATCAGAACGAATGGCAAATATAAAGAAGAGTATTATTATGATTATGGTAGTGATTTTTCTGGTAATGCAACTGTATATATAAATAATATAACCAATCATCCTAAGCTTTTAACTGAAAATGAGGATGACGTTGAGTCCGATAATATTTCAGCTAATGAAAGCTCAGAATCTTTGCCTGAAACAAAATTAGAAAGTAAATTACAATTTGGATGTTTTTTAGATTCCGGCTCAGACTCATTTGAAAAAAAGTCTAAAAAAATAGAATTTTTACAACGTAGAACAACCAAAGATTACTTTTTTAAAATCGTTTTATCCATAAATGGTTGCTATTTTAAAATGATTGGTATTAATGTTTATCGTAAAAAAGATGGTAGTTTATTGCAAACTATTAACGATGTTGCCATTAGAGATTATGGATTTATGTCAGTTGATACAATAAAAAATGGTGATTGGATATTAGGCAGGACACCAGAAGGCTCGGATGATTACAACTTTGATGGCGTTGATAATGATTTTTATATTTCAAAAACAACTGATGATATAGTGGGTGTACCTATTTTTCATCGTTTTTACTCCTTTGATAAGAAAAAAGGAAAATTTATTTATCTGAATTTAGAAGGGCTCGATATTTCCTTTGATGAAAATAAAAAACAAGCAATTCAGCATAAATATTGTCCAATTAAAGAAAATAGCGAGATTGTAATAACTAAAACTTTTCAATTTAACACTAAAAAACATAACTATACCTTACTTAATTCGAAATGTAAGTATAAAAAACGTAGCAATGAGGATTCAGATAATGCATTTTCTCGTCAATGTACACAAAAAGAAGAGAATTATTGCAACAATCAAGATGAACTAAACGATGATTTTTTGCCTTATTAAGCATAAATTATATCAATATATACCCTGCTATTTATTTTATTTATAATTAAGATTAGGCATAAGAAGAAAATGATCTAAAAGAGGAATTTATTATATTGATAAATTTTAATTGTAGGAAAATACTTAGTTTTTTACACTTCATGATTAAAATAATCCTTTAAAAACTCATAAGGCGTTTTTCCAGAAATCGCTTTATGCGGTTTAACCATATAATAATAGTTAATAAAATAGCTTAAGTTTTTGTTGCCTATTTTTTGAATCACTAAATATTTGCTGATTATGCCACATCTCCATTAAAGCCCATATCACCTTTTCCGCTTTCCCATTCGTTTGCGGGCAGGCGGGTTTGGTAAATTTTTGATTGATATGATGGTTATGACACATTTTAACAAATTAGTATTCGCCGGTGCCTTGATATTCACTTCCATTATCGGGATAAATACATTCAATTATATAAGGACATTGGGCTAACACATCATTTTGTAAAAATAGTGCTAAGCTAAATCGGGATTTATCTGGGTAAATGCCTGCATAAAGCTCACTTAACCCGACCAGTGATTAAAAGATTTAATCATCTGTTTAATATCCCACTTGATAGCTTAATCCATTAATCGAAATCAATCCCTCGCTTGAGGGATTTTTAAAAGAGCCCTGTGCTTATTTTTGTGCACGTTTTTATTAATATAGGAAATTATATTTCTTTCAGTCGCAACAAGCGCAAGCCAATGGGAAGCCTAAACTGCGCGAAGGCTTGTTTCTTTGTTATATTACCCTCTATTTGCTCCATAAGCGCCCTCCACCCCCTAACTAAGGAGTAGTACAAACAGCAGGATGTTTGCCGCCGCGGTATCTGTAGACGTAACCATTACTCGAGTTGACATCAAAATTAGTGTCGTATATTGCATCACTCGTCCAGTAGCCAGTAAAAATGCGGAAGCCCGCATCGGCGTAATTGCCCATGCTGCCCCACTCCGTGAAAAACCCTGCACCTATATGACGCTGGTAATTCGTAGTACCTGACGACGGCGTGGCGCTATCTATCCCATCTACACATGGAAACCCATCATCCGCCCGTACACCACATTTTGCATTGGTTAAATCCCTTATCCTAGACAGACGATAGCCCAAACTACTACACCATGTAGTTTGACCTGAAGGAGTATCCTTATAATTCCCTCGATTGACAAACCACTTCTGCAATACAAAACCATACTTCACCACATTACCACTTTTATCCCTACCCTCTAATTCAATGAGCTGCGGTAAAATAGGTTTACGAAGTGGACTAGGACTATCTGACTGTATCTGAGCGCTATCCGCCCTAGGACCTCTTAACGTTACCCGTGTTACATATTGGGATCTATCAGAAATCCATGTATCATTATCGTTTGGTTTTACCCATGTGACAGTAGCAGTTATATCACCATGAGGAACCGAAGACCAAGTCAACTGACTTGCATCACCCCCAACTATATCTAAATCAAAAAACAATCCATCGGCACCCGTAGTAGGGAAATTAAGTCCATAAGATGACAAACGTGTTGACTGAACTAAAAAACCCTTAGAACCCTTCCACATGTTAGCTGTACCATTGCGTTCATCAAGATTCGGCCTTGCGTAACAAACTTTAGGCGGTGAATTTGGATTGATATAATACGTTACCCCACTACCTCTGAAAAGCCTACTATTCGGTATACCATACTGAGTAGTTAAATTACCATTTGTACTACGTAATATTACCTTATAAGGTGCACTACATATATCTAATGTATCGCTACGACTTACTGTACTGCCATTCTTATCAGTAAAACTCACCGATATACTCCCTGTTGCCGTAACACCATTAGTACCCTGACCATCACCATCATCATCCCCCCAATTGCCTTGAGTAATTAAGTCGCTTAAACTCACTGTGTTTGCCCCTAGCGGCAGCACCATGTGTATATCATCAAAAGTACTTCCATTCCTTATCAGTATCGGATTTGTTGCACTTGAAGTATTGGATGAAGGGGTGACCTTTGTACCATCCGGCAAAATAATATTCAATAAATCATCATTTGAAGTTACCTTAGTTCGACCTCCATCAAACGTTAAATAAGGCGCACTGCCCGCAATTGCCTTTGTGGTTTGCGCCGATAACGCTTGTGTATCAAACGAACACGGCAATAACAACAACGGTGCAAAGACCAATGAATACCTTGATAATAACGATAAAGGCTTAAACCTGGACCTCAACGACAGTCCTGCCGATAAACACAGCTTCGCTACGCAAAATGACTTAGGTGATAAAAATAAGAATTGTGTCTGTTTCTGACTATGATGAAATTGAAAAAATTTATATCGGATTTGGCAGGCAAGATGCCATACATGGTAACGCATTTCGATTATCCCGTCAAGTAATTACTTGTTTTTTGTTTCTTTATAATTAACCACTCAACTAATGAGCTTTCCCTTGCTTTGAAGGATTTTAGATTGTAACTGGATGATTAAGAATGCGCTAGTTTTTTTGTTAAAATTTTGTAAAGATTTGTTAAGTGAGTAAAGTTAAGCTTTTGGTGGCGTGTTTTGGAGAATGGTTTTGGCGGTGTTTTTTGAATAAAAAAAGCGCCAATAAAAACTTTAATAAAATCAGCACATTTTCTGACCGATTTTTAACAAAAAACCATCTAAAACACTCATCTGTGTAAGTCCAAAGCTTATTTGACTTTTTGCCAAATGCTCTATGCCAATTAACTCGCTTGGCAATACTGAGCGGTAACAAAGAGTAACCTATCCAACTTAAATCATTTGTGATAAAACATCTGATGATTTTTAAAAGATTATGTTAATAATGGAAGTAAATATTCGTCATTTTCTGACATAACATTTTTTAAACATAAAAATCAAATAATTGTTAAACAAGAATGATGGGAAAAGGAAATGATAGATATAAAAATTTTACGTTATTTTCTTGCTCTTGCTAAAGAAGAAAGTATTACCGCTGCCGCCAACCATTTGCATCTAACTCAACCTACCTTATCTCGTCAGTTGATGGAGCTTGAACAAACACTTGGCACCCCCCTATTTATTCGTGGCAGTAGGCGAATTACCTTGACCGATGAAGGAATACGATTACGTAAACGTGCCGAGGAAATACTGGAACTTGTGCATAAAACAGAAGAAGAGTTTCAAGCACCCACCGAAAGTATTAGTGGTGATATTTATATTGGTTGTGGTGAAACCGATGCAATGAAGTTGGTGGTGAATGTGATTAAATCAATGCAAGAGGTTTACCCACACATCCGCATCCATATTTATAGTGGTAATGCAAATGATGTCACCGAACGTATTGATAAGGGATTACTTGATTTTGGTGTGTTAATTGAACCGACTCATCTAACAAAATATGAATCATTGTGCCTTCCTCAACAAGATACATGGGGAGTATTAATGAGAAAAGATTGTGCGTTGGCAAACCTTGAAGTCATTTCTCCATCTGATTTATGGTCATTACCACTGATTGTTTCCCAACAAAAATATGTTAGTGATAGCATTGAACAATGGTTTAAACGAAACTATGAAAAATTAAATATTATTGCAACATATAACTTAATATTTAATGCTGCTTTAATGGTTGAACAACATATTGGGTATGCCTTGTGTTTAGATAAACTGATTAATACAACAGGCAATAACCCGCTTTGTTTTAGACCTTTATATCCAAAATTGAAAGTAGATGTGAATATTGTCTGGAAAAAATATCATGTATTTTCTAAAGCTGCTGAACTGTTTTTAAAACAGCTAAAAGAACATTTTTGATATTCATCTGCTATTTTATAATGATGAGCAAAAGCAAGGGAGCTTCGTAAATTCTTACTCCCTTTGCTATGGGACAACATTTCATTAAAAATTAATGGCTATTTTAAATGCGTTTTAAAAAAGGTTGTTAATTTATCAAAAGGGATTAAATCGATTCGCTCATAAAGATCAACATGCCCAGCTCCTTTTACATAATAGAGTTCTTTCGGCTCTATTGCGCGATTATAAGCATCTTCACTGAACTCTTTAGAATGAGCCTGATCACCTGTGATAAATAACATTGGTCGTGGTGAAATGGTTTCAATATCGTTAAATGGATAGAAGTTCATAAATTTTACATTACTGGTTAATGTTGGGTGAGTCGTTAGTTCTGGCGTTGAACTGGCTGGCGTATATTCACCACGAGGCGTACGATAAAAATCGTAAAATTCATGGGCAATTGGACCATCTTCTGGTTTGAGTTGCCCTTTATTGACCGTACCACTTGTATATAATGTCTGACCACCGGTAAATTCAACATAACGTTGTTCTGCCGCCTGTTTAGTGATCTGTTTTCGCTGTTCAAGTGTTAACGAATGGTGAAGAGCATGGCGATTGGCCGAACCCATATCGTACATACTTACCGTTGCAATAGCTTTCAAACGAGGATCAATTTTAGCGGCACTAATAACAAAACTACCACTACCACAAACACCAATTACGCCAATATTGTGACGATCCACAAAAGTTTGAGTACCTAAATAATCAACTGCAGCACTGAAATCTTCTGCATATATATCGGGCAATACAACATTACGCGGCTGCCCCTCACTCTCGCCCCAAAAAGATAAGTCAATGGCTAATGTAATAAAGCCTTGTTCAGCCATTTTAGTCGCATATAAATTGGCACTTTGTTCTTTAACCGCACCCATTGGATGTCCAACAATAATGGCTGGATATTTATTTTTTGGATCAAGCGTTTTAGGCATAAATAAATTTCCAACCACGCTCATTTTATATTGATTTAGAAAACTAACTTTTTGCATAGTGACATTATCGCTTTGATAAAAATTATTCGCATTGTTAGACATATCGGCTCCCATTACTGATGGTGATAAAAATAACCCAAAAAGACTTAAAAAGACGATTAAAGCAGTACTATCTTTGAAATAAAATAAAACCTTTTTCATTAATGTGATCCTTTTAATAAGTGAATTTTAATTTAATATTTTCAATCAATTGCAAAAAATATTACTATGCAATAGGATGTGCTGTTACACGAGTAAATAACCAAAAGCTGAGTTTAATTAATATCAAGGCACATAAAAAAATTAGCGCAGAACTAAAAAAGATACCTTGCATCCCCTTATGATCAAAGATGATGCCTCCCATTGCCGCTGCCAATCCGATAGAAAATTGAATCGCCGCAACAGATAATCCGCCCATCATTTCGGCTTTATCGGCAAGTGTACGTACAATCCAAGTAGACCAACCTACCGGAATAAAACCAAACATCAACCCCCAAACAATAACGATTAACATATTGAATGTTATATTTTTATTGATAAACATTAAAATAATAGCAAGCATCAATAAAATAAAATGAACAACTATCATCGTTATTTTAAATTGTTTACCCATCACAAAACCGGCAATAAGGGTGCCAATACAGTTAGCAATGCCAAATAGAAGTAAAAGCGTAGAGAGGGTATTTGTTTGCAAGGCAAGATTATGTTCTAAAAATGGTCTTAAATATGTAAAAAATATGTGATATCCCCCATAACTAAATATCGTAGCTACTATTCCTATCGTTATCCAGCGCTGTTTTAAGAGAAAAAACATATTTTTAAAACTATTACCTTGCTGTGCAGGTAAAGTAGGTAATGCAATAAATTGCCAAATAAAGGCGATAGCACCCAGTAATGCCGATAGCAAAAAGATATTTCGCCAACCAATCAGATTACCTAAATAGCTTGCTAATGGTAGTGAAATAATCGTTGCCACTGAAACACCAGCATAGATAATACTTAATGCACGAGATAGATCTTTTGTCGGTACAAGTTGTAGCGTCACCGCTGAGGCCATAGACCAAAAGCCACCAACACATATCCCCAATATGCTGCGCCCTATCAGTAGAATGATATAATTAGGTGTAAATGCGACTAATATATTAGCAATTATCAATAAAATAGAGAGCGTTAATAACACTAATCGTCTATTTATTTTTTTTGTTAGCGGCGCTAGTAGCAAACTTGCAATAACAGCAAAAATCCCCACAGCAGTGACCGTTTGACCTGCCATTCCTTCAGTAATTTTTAATGTTTGTGCAATAGGTGTTAACAAACTGATAGGAATAAACTCAGCCGCAATAAGGCTGGTTACCCCCATGAATAATGAAAAAATAGCAGACCAATGGGATGCTTTTTCTGGTTCTGTCTGACACGATAATAGTGTTTTCATTACATAAAGTACCTTTTATTCAACTAGCTCCATAGTGGAATTAACGTTGAAACCTTGGCCAGTAAAATGCCTCTAAACCAAAAACCAACTTATCTATATAGATAAGATCAGAGCGGATAACACAAGCAGAAATAGTTTAAATAACTAACTTCAAAAAAGTATAGGCACTTCATCAATCTATGTAAAATACTTATATTTTATAGTTATGTATGCCTTAAAGGCATGGGGTATAAGCCGGTTTTGTTGAGGATAATTAGGTTGTTTTTTTTGAATAATAGTTAAAAAAGTAAATATTACATCTGTCTATATTACATTTTTAAATGCTTTTTTACCGTTATCATTGAGGGGGGACTTTCTATATTTTTTAAATGGGCTATTTTTAAAGGTAGTAATAGTTAAGAGTTTGGCGCTGAGTCATTTGATAAAGGTATAAATTCTTCTATATCTTATATAAATTTTCTAGCTTTAGCTATACTAAGTTCGGCTTCTTTTTTGTCTAATGTTTCTTGTAAATGGTAATCACATTTAATTCTAAGTGCTTTTTGCTCTAACAATCTTGCCCTTAAAGAAATTAATTTCATTCTTGGAATGGCTTCATCTTTACCCGGAGCTGCTAAATAATCGGTCACACTTTTATGAGATGGTTCATCTTTAGGTAATCTAAAATTGATTGAAGATAAGATAGCATGGTAACAACTATAATATGCTCTAGCAATTGCATTACGATAACCGATTTCATCATTCCGTTTTAATGAATCTTCAGCAAAAGAGAGAAAGTCTTTGCAGTTTACTGACACTTACTTTCGCCTCCTAAGTAATAACTCGATATTCAGATTTTAGATAACGAATAGAGACTCCGAAAGCCTTATCATGAAGGTGTTCATTTTCAGCAATTTTATCAGCCAACTCACCATCTATTTTAGCCAAACGTACAAAATCAGAGTCGTTGGTTGTTAGTATCATAATATTAATATCGTCGTCTGGATAATACTCACAACAAATTTTAGAATGTGATAACCGATAGGTATCTGCTATATCAAGAAAAGTTTTAAGTAAAAATTGCATATTTTCATCACTCAATTTTAAATTAGTTTGAAATTGATGCAATGAATCAAGATGTTGAGATAACTCAGAAATAACATCTTTTTTATTTAATTTATCAAGTTCTTGATATACTTTATTAATTCCCTCAAAATTACCATTCCATAAATATGCATCAAACAAACTCTTTAACAAATTAAAGTTATTTGAAATTTGATTATTTGCTCTAATAATTTCTGCAATATGTTTTTTAATTAACCCTATATAAGACAAATAGGTTATATAATTCATCATAAAATAAGGCTCATTATAAGAAAAAGATCTTTCAAATAGCGATAATGCAGTTGAAACATCCCTCTTACAAGCATAAAAAAATGCCCACAATTGATCCCCAATTAAATCTCCTTGAGGAAAAGGCTTCAAATTTTTACGGAACTCAAATTCTTCACAACCTTCGAAAGTTCGTTCAGAAAAAAGAATCTGTATTAGCTTATCTAATATCATTGTGCTTTTTGTTGCAGGTACATTAGATTTTGCCATCGTTGATAATCCTTATACAGAATTGAATTGAATAATACATAAAATAACTAAGCGATAGTAATATCGGACGTCCAGTAATTAATCATTATAAATTATTGCTTATGATTAACAAGAAAAAGATTTTTCCTATCAACCAATAAAAATTTAGATTACTTATATTGGTATTTTCCATCCTAAAATAGGTTTCAGTATAAAAATTAGTTTTTCAAGGGAAAAACGCTCTACTTTATAAAACAGAGCGTTTGGAAGAAAAGGGAAAAAGTAGAAGAATTAGAATTCCATTAACTCTTTTTCTTTATCGGCAAGCACTGTATCTAATTTTTTAATTGCGGCATCTGTCGCTTTTTGGATTAAATCTTGTGCTTTACGTTCATCATCTTCTGAAATTTCTTTATCTTTTAGTAATGCTTTGATTTGATCGTTGGCATCTCGGCGGATATTACGAATAGATACACGACCTTGTTCCGCTTCGTTACGAACAATTTTAGTTAAATCACGACGGCGTTCTTCTGTTAGTGGTGGCAATGGTACGCGAATAACAGTACCTGCTGATGCTGGGTTTAACCCTAAATCAGACGTTAAAATTGCTTTTTCAATAGCAGGAGTTAATGATTTATCAAATACGGTGATAGCCAGCGTTCTTGCATCTTCAGCAACGATGTTAGCTAGTTGACGCAGTGGCGTTGGGCTGCCGTAATATTCAACCATAATGCCATCTAATAAACTTGGTGATGCACGACCGGTTCGAACTTTAGAAATATGATTTTGAAACGCATCAATGCTTTTTTCCATGCGCGTTTGCGCTTCTTTTTGAATCTCGTTTAACATAATAAAAGCCTTATTTAAAATAAAGATAATTAACTGGTTACTGTTGCTTTGTTATTAATTAATGTCCCTTCTTGTTCACCTAAAATAACGCGACGCAATGCACCAGGTTTATTCATATTAAAGACACAAATGGGTAGATTATGATCTCTTGCTAATGTGAATGCAGCTAAATCCATCACTTTAAGTTCATCATCAAGCACTTTGTCATAACTTAATGTTTTATAAAGTGTTGCTGTTGGATCTTTAATGGGATCGGCTGAATAAACACCATCAACTTTGGTGGCTTTTAAAACAACATCAGCTTCAATTTCAATACCACGTAAACATGCGGCTGAATCGGTGGTAAAAAATGGATTGCCTGTTCCAGCAGACAAAATAACCACTCTACCATGACGAAGCAAGCTAATTGCTTCGGTCCAGCGATAATCATCACATACACCGTTTAATGGAATGGCTGACATTAAACGGGCATTAACTTCAATTCGGTGTAACGCATCTCGCATCGCAAGACCATTCATTACAGTTGCTAGCATTCCCATATGATCGCCAACAACGCGGTTCATTCCCGCTTTAGCAAGCCCTGCACCCCGAAATAGATTACCGCCCCCAATAACAACAGCGACTTGAACATTCATTTCAATTAGCTCTTTGATTTCTTGCGCCATGCGATCTAGAACGGTGGCATCAATACCAAAACCTTCGTCGCCTTGTAGTGCTTCGCCACTGAGTTTAAGAAGAATACGTTTATAGAAAGGGGTCACCATACTGAAGTCTCACTATTTCGTTGTTTTATTACTCAATAAGCTAAAAAAATTAGCCTATAGTAATTTTAAAATATTTTGTAGATAAACAAAACCGCCTTAACGGCGGTTTTTTGAAACGATTAAGATTGTTTCGATATTGCAGCAACTTCTGCAGCAAAGTCAACTTCAACTTTTTCAATACCTTCACCCACTTCAAAACGGATGAATGAAGCAACTGCTGCGCTCTTTTCTTTTAATAATTCGCCAACCGTTTTTGAAGGATCCATAACAAATGGTTGTCCAGTTAGTGATACTTCACCAGTGAACTTACGCATACGGCCTGCAACCATTTTTTCAGCGATTTCACGTGGTTTACCTGATTTCATTGCGATATCGATTTGAATGTTACGTTCATGTTCAACAACATCAGCTGGAACATCGCTGGGATCAACATACTCTGGTTTGCTTGCAGCAATGTGCATTGCAATATGTTTAACTAATTCATCATCAGCACCATTAGCAGCGACTAATACACCAATACGCGCACCGTGTTGGTAACTACCCACAACATCACCAGCGATTTGTGCAACGCGACGAATGCCGATGTTTTCACCAATTTTAGCAACTAAAGCTGTGCGCTCTTCTTCAAATTTAGCTTGCAGTGCAGCAATATCACTAGTGCGTTCAGTTAATGCTGCTTCAGCAACTTTATCACTAAATGCTAAAAATCCAGCATCTTTCGCAACAAAGTCTGTTTCACAGTTTACTTCTAAGATAATACCGAATTTTTTGTCCGCAGAGATTTTAGAAATAATAACACCTTCAGCCGCAACACGACCTGCTTTTTTAGCGGCTTTTGCTTGACCTGATTTACGCATGTTGTCAATTGCAAGTTCGATATCACCATTAGCTTCAACTAATGCTTTTTTACATTCCATCATACCTGCGCCAGTTCTTTCGCGCAGTTCTTTTACCATAGAAGCGGTAACTTCAGCCATTTTTTAATCCTCTATTTAACCATTGTGATAACTTTCATTAGAATAGGTCGATAGCATTAAGTATCGACCCTGAAAATATTTGAGTTTATTACTCTGCTGCTGGAGCTTCTTCTACGAAGCTTTCTTCAGATACTGGAGATTGGTTTTGCTCGCGACCAGAACGTACTGCTTCAGCAACTGCATTAGCATATAATTGAATTGCACGGATTGCATCATCATTACCTGGTACGATGTAATCAATTCCATCAGGATCTGAGTTAGTATCAACAATAGCAATGACTGGAATACCTAAATTGTTAGCTTCTTTGATAGCGATATGTTCGTGGTCTGCACCAATCACAAAGATCACATCAGGTAAGCCACCCATATTCTTAATTCCGCCCAAGCTATTTTCTAATTTAGCCATTTCACGAGCACGCATAAGTGCTTCTTTTTTGGTTAATTTATCAAATGTGCCATCACTAGCTTGTGTTTCTAAATCTTTTAAACGTTTGATTGATTGACGTACTGTTTTCCAGTTAGTCAACATACCACCTAACCAACGGTGATTAACATAGTATTGTCCACAACTTTCAGCTGCTTGTTTAATTGCTTCGCTAGCTGCACGCTTTGTACCAACAAATAAAATTTTACCTTTACGAGCAGCAACCTTGTTTAATTCAGCTAATGCTTCATTGAACAATGGTACTGTTTTTTCAAGATTGATAATATGAACTTTGTTGCGTGCACCAAAAATAAATGGTTTCATTTTTGGGTTCCAATAACGAGTTTGGTGTCCAAAGTGTACACCCGCTTGTAACATATCGCGCATTGATACTGTAGTCATGATTTCCTCATTTTGACGTTGGGGTTATGCCTCCACATATCCGCTTTAACCGACCTAATTACACAAGGTAAAAGGCACCCCGGAAAAGTGTAATGATATGTGTGTGTTATAACGTTAATTAATCATTAAATTTAATGCTTTTATTCATCATTAATTTTACAAAAAAAATAATATGAAATGTAGCGTGCGTTTTATAGCATAAAAAGTATAAGATTACCAGCTTTATTTCTATTTATTAGCTGTTAGAGAAGCTAATTATCGTTATTTAGATATAGGTAAGTTTTATTAAGCTTACATTATTTATTTAATAAGCAAATATTAAAACAAACAATAAAAACTTAAATAAAATCAATATTTTTTATAACAGTTTTTGAGCGGTGATTTTTATATTAGATTATATTTTTTGAGGGGGGTAGGTTGTTCTGTAAGCGTCCGCTTACAGAACAATGATAATAAAAATTAGCTGAATAACTTATGGCACTGTAGGCAGATCCAATCCCATATACCACCGAAAAATCCTGTTTCTTCGATGTTTTGTAAAGCAACCAGAGGTTGTTCGCTAATCACTTTGCCATCTAATAGAAACTGCATTTTACCCACTGTAGTGCCTTTAGTGATTGGGGCATAAATATAATCATCAATTTTATATTCAACTTGCACATCTGCAGAGCGGCCTTTTGGTACAGTGATATAAGATCCATCAATCGCACCTAATTGAACTTTATTTTCATCACCATACCAAACCGTTTCGGTCGCTAATGGCGTACCTGCTTTTATAGGGTTTGCGGTTTCAAAAAAGCGGAATCCCCAGACTAATAACTTTTTACTTTCTTCTTCACGGCCTTTAAAGGTGCGACCACCCAGTACCGCTGAAATTAAACGAGTATTGCCATCAACCGCTGAAGCAACTAAATTGTAACCTGCGGCATTGGTGTGACCTGTTTTGATGCCATCTACATTTAATGTAGTATCCCAAAGTAATCCATTTCGATTAAGTTGGGGTTTTGATAGGGTATAGGTAAATTCTTTTTGTTTATAAATGGAATATTCTTCAGGTAAATCACGAATTAATGCTTGTCCTAAAAAGGCCATATCTTTGGCTGTTGTGTATTGCCCTGGTGCATCAAGTCCATGTACAGTTTCAAAATGGGTATGATTTAGTCCAATTTTTTTGGCGTAATCATTCATTAAATTAACAAAAGCACCTTGGCTACCAGCAACATGCTCAGCCATAGCAATACACGCATCGTTACCAGATTGGATAATGATGCCTTTGTTAAGATCAGAAACCGATACCGTTTTACCGACTTCTAAAAACATTAATGATGACCCTTTTAACACTGGGTTACCTGTCGCCCATGCGTCTTTGCTGACCACAACCATATCATCATTTTTAATGCGCCCTGTCTGTAGCGCTTGACCCACCACATAGCTGGTCATCATTTTTGTTAGACTTGCCGGATCGCGCTGCTGTTCAGCATTATATTGCGCTAAAATTTCACCTGATTTTGCATCGATTAAAATATAAGATTCAGCATCTAACTGTGGAATAGCTGGAATAGGAAATGCCATTTCGGCCGATGCTGATGAACAAACTGTAAGCACGAAAAAAGCAAAAGATAATTTAAATTTCTTTGTCATTTATTTAAATTCCGTTAAATATTTTTAGATAACATATATCGATGTGTGTGGATAGACATCATAATGCCAAAACTTGCCATTAATACGACTAAAGATGAGCCCCCATAGCTTATGAGTGGTAATGGTACACCAACTACAGGTAAGATTCCACTGACCATACCTATATTAATAAACACATAAACAAAAAACACTAAAATTAGCCCACCCGATAAGATTCGCCCAAATGTGGTTTGGGCTTGCGTAGCAATAATCAGCCCGCGCACAATTAAGCATAAAAATAGAATCAGTAAAACGATAGATCCAACAAAACCAAACTCTTCAGCAATAACTGAAAAGATAAAATCGGTATGCCTCTCTGGTAAAAATTCAAGTTGCGATTGTGTACCTTCAAGCCAACCTTTACCCCATATACCGCCCGATCCAATTGCTATTTTCGATTGAATAATATGATAGCCAGCCCCACTTGGATCAAGCTCAGGGTTGATCAGCATTAATACGCGTTTTTGCTGATAATCATGCATTAAAAAGAACCACATAATCGGTAAAAATATTGCTATTAAAATAAGTGCAACAAGAATATAGCGCCAGTTCATGCCCGCTAAAAAGATAATAAAAATGCCTGACATGACAATCAAAATTGCGGTACCTAAATCGGGCTGCATCGCAACAAGTAACGTCGGTACGCCAATAATAGCAAGTGTTTGTAAGGTGGTGTTTAATGGTGGCGGACATCCGTCACGATGAATGAATTTGGCAACCATTAATGGCACCGCTATTTTGGCTATTTCGGAAGGTTGAAACCGCAAAATACCTAAATCTAACCAACGCTGTGCGCCTTTACTGGTATAACCAAAAATATCCACTAATAATAGAATCAAAATACAAACGACATATAGATATGGTGCCCACTTTTCATAGGTTCTGGGTGAAAACTGAGCTAGTACAATCATTACAATAAATCCAAGCAATATTTGTATTACTCGCTTTTGTATCATATCAATACTTTGCCCAGTTGCACTCCAAAGAATATAAAGGCTATAAGCAAGCAATAATGTAATAAATAAAAAGAACAGGGGATCAATATGTATTTTTTGCCAAAAACTCTTTTTGATATTATTCATCATTAGTCCTCTATTCCTGTATTGGATGATAGTTCATCTAGCTCTGTTGAATTATTACCAATAAGGTAAAAATCTAAGATTTTACGCGCTACCGCACCACCGTTTGAGCTTCCGCCCCCACCATTTTCTAAAACAATGGCTAATGCAATTTTTGGCTTATCGTAAGGGGCATAGGCAATAAATAATGCGTGATCGCGTAAATGCTCAGGGATCTTATGCGCATTATAGATTTCATCTTGTTTCAAACCGTAAACTTGTGCGGTACCTGATTTACCTGCTGCCTGATATTTTGCATCAGCATAAATCTTACGTGCCGTTCCTCGTGATCCAAACATGACACGGTTCATACCTTCTTTAGCAAGTGACCAATAAGTTGGGTTGACATCAACTAAGCTATTTGTTTCGATATAATTTTCAGGATTAACTATTGGTTGATGTTCATTTGAATTTAAAATATCACTCTTTTTATATAATAAAAAATGTGGTGTGTAAGTTTTACCATTATTGATCAAGGTCGTTAATGCTTTTGCCATTTGGATTGGGGTTGCCGTCCAATAACCTTGACCGATACCAACTGGAATGGTATCGCCTTGTAACCAAGACTTTTTATGGCGCTTCATTTTCCATTCACGGCTCGGCATAACCGCACGAGTTTCTTCGTTTGGTGATATATCAATACCTGTTCGCTCACCATAACCAAATTTAGTCATCCATAAATTTAAGCGATCAATCCCCATATCATAGGCAACTTGATAAAAGTAGGTATCAACTGATTCTTCAATCGCTCTTAATACATCAACGCGACCATGCCCCCATTTAAGCCAGTCTCGATAACGTCGTTCAGTACCAGGTAATTGCCACCAACCGGGATCATTAACCACACTTTTTGGTGAAATAACACCTTCACTTAAAGCCGCAATAGAAATAAAAGGTTTCACTGTCGAAGCAGGCGGATAAGCGCCCAGTAAAGCCCGATTAAAAAGAGGCTTATTTGGATCTTTAAGCAATTCGCTATATTTACTACTTGATATCCCGCCTACAAATGGATTGGAATCATAGCTTGGGCTAGAAACCAAGGCTAAAATCTCACCATTATTCGGATCAATAGCAACTACGGCTGCTTTACGTCCAGCGAGTAATTGCTCAATATAAAGCTGCAATTTAAGGTTAATAGATAAATAGATATCCTCGCCTGCTTTCGGTGGATGCTGGTTAAGTTGTCGGACAATACGCCCTCGGCTGTTGACTTCAACCTTTTCATAACCCGGCGTTCCGTGTAATACGTCTTCGTAATACCTTTCTATTCCCATTTTACCAATATTAAACGTTGCCACGTAATCACTGGTTTTATTTTCATCATCTAAACGCTGTTTATCTTGGCTGTTAATTTTAGAAATATAGCCAAGAATATGAGTAAGAGATGCACCATAAGGGTAGTAGCGATGCTGTATATCGGCGATTGAAACATATGGAAACCGATGCTGATCAACAACAAAACGAGCAATTTGTTGTTCGGTCAAATTATCTTTTAATGGAACTGGCCTGTGCGCTTTATAATTACGACGTTCTTTTTGGAAATTTTCAATATCTTCATCAGTTAAATCGACGATACTTTTTAACTGTTCAAATTGTTCATTTAGATTTTTTATCTTATCGGGAATGATATTTAATTGATATGTAATATTATTAATGGCTAATGGGGTACCATTACGATCATAAATCATGCCGCGATTAGGTGGAATAGGAATAATTTCAATGCGATTATCATTGGATTTTGTGCTGTAATAACTGTAATTCAAAATCTGTAACCCCGAAAGGTTAACCAGCAAAATAATAATTAAAATAATAATAACAACAAATGAAAATAACGCTCTGCGAAAAAACAACGTTGCTTCTGCTGAATGATCTCGAATGTTCGTTCTCTTTTTTTTACTTGATATAGAGATAATAGAGCTCCTCTAAATACTTTTTTCTGTTTGTGGCTTATGTTGCTGTTCTTCCCATTTTTCATAAGCGTTAACAATTCTAGCAACCACTGGATGACGCACCACATCTTCACTATTGAAAAAATTAAAGCTAATTTCTTCAACTTGGCTGAGTACTTCAATAGCATGACGTAAACCCGATTTTTGATGACGAGGTAAATCAATTTGGGTGATATCGCCAGTGATGACCGCTTTTGAATTAAAGCCAATACGGGTTAAAAACATTTTCATCTGTTCAATAGTCGTATTTTGGCTTTCATCAAGAATAATAAACGCATCATTTAGCGTTCGCCCACGCATATAGGCGAGTGGTGCCACTTCAATCACACTTTTTTCAATTAATTTTTCGACTTTTTCAAAGCCGAGCATTTCAAATAAGGCATCATAAAGTGGACGTAAGTAAGGATCCACTTTTTGGCTTAAATCACCAGGTAAAAAGCCCAATTTTTCACCTGCTTCAACAGCAGGTCGAGTTAACACAATACGACGAATTTGTTGCTTTTCAAGCGCATCAACTGCGGCAGCTACTGCTAAATAGGTTTTACCTGTTCCAGCAGGTCCAATGCCAAATGAAATATCATAATCTAAAACATGCGCAATATATTGTGCTTGGTTCGCGGTTCGGGGTTTTATCAAACCTCGTTTAGTTTTAATCGTTACTAATTTTCCGCCTTGATGATCGATATAAGCAGGTAAGTGTTCACTGACCTTTTCAAGCGCACCAGTTTCTTTTATTGCTAAATGAATTTGTTCGGGTTCAATGTCAACCGTTTTATCTTTTATTTTGGTTTGTTTATAAAGAGACTGCAAAATATCGACAGTCGCTTGCACACAAATTCTATCACCAGTTATTGCAAATAAATTCCCACGGTGATTAATTTCAATACCTAATCGACGCTCAAGTTGTTTAATATTGTCATTATAAGGACCACAAAGACTATTGAGCCGCTGATTATCAGCTGGTTCAAGCATGGTTTCATGTGTCGTAATATTCAAAGATAAAACCTCTAATCAATTAATTTTAATTACTAAGACGCTGTTCACATAAAGAACATTTTTCAACGCCTTTAAAAAAATCCATTTTACATTGATGACAAGAAACAATGTTTCCGTTAACAACATTATCTACTGCATTTGTTGATTGTTTTTCATCAAATCCTTGTGCCTTTAATTTATTGACCAGCATTGAAATAGGTGTTCCGCTTTTTAACTCTTGTTCAACATATGATGCAACTTGTTCTTCAAATGTTGGCGGCACATATTCGAGCACTTTTTCATTATAATCACTATTGCACTCATTACACTTTATATAACGCCCTAATGTTTCGTAACTGAAAATAGGAATAAAAAACAGTGTAAAATACTTAGCTACTTTTACCTGCGTATATTTTTGTTGTTTTTCGTCGTTAGTAATATTTTGTTGTGAACAACAATTTGGGCAATTAAATTGTCCACTATGTTCGTTAACTTCTCTTCCACGAGTTCCAAAAATAATAAACATATTTTCCTTTCTATCCTTTATTTAATTATTTTCTAAGTTCTATTATAAAAACTAGCTAAATATTTTACGTTCACTTTTACGGTTGATAGATCCCAACGCCTAAATCATTTTCTTTTCGGGTTCGTGATATAACTGACATTGGTGATTCGCTTACACGTAGATCCATTTCATCTTCAGTCCTAATCACTTTTCCTCGTAATGAATTTGGATAAACATCAGTAATTTCAACGTCAACAAACTTGCCAATCATATCAGGACGACCTTCAAAGTTAACAATTCGATTATTTTCTGTTCTACCCGTTAATTCCATAAGGTCTTTTTTGGACGGACCTTCAACTAAAATACGCTGAACAGTATTTAACATACGACGGCTAAATTGCATGGCTTGCTGATTAATTCGTTCTTGAAGAATGTAAAGGCGTTGCTTCTTCTCCTCTTCTGATACATTATCTTCCATTTCAGCTGCGGGTGTACCTGGGCGTGATGAATAAACAAAGCTATAACTTAAATCAAAATTGACATCAGCAATCAGTTGCATGGTTTGTTCAAAATCTTCTTGTGTTTCGCCCGGGAAACCGACGATAAAATCCGAACTAATTTGAATATCAGGGCGCACTTTACGTAATTTTCGAATAATCGATTTATATTCAAGCGCGGTATGCGTACGTTTCATTAAGTTTAATACACGATCTGAACCACTTTGTACCGGCAAATGTAAAAAATTAACTAGCTCTGGTGTATCACGATAAACGTCGATAATATCATCAGTAAATTCAATTGGATGACTGGTAGTAAAGCGAATGCGATCGATACCATCAATGGCTGCTACTAAGCGTAATAACTCAGCAAAGGAACAAATATCACCATCAAACGTTGGTCCACGATAAGCATTAACATTTTGACCTAATAAATTGACTTCACGCACACCTTGTTCAGCCAGTTGCGCAATTTCATAGATGACATCATCACAAGGTCTGCTAACTTCTTCGCCACGAGTATAAGGAACCACGCAATAAGTACAATATTTATTGCATCCTTCCATTATAGAAACAAATGCGGTTGGTCCTTCGCTACGAGGCTCTGGCAGGCGATCAAATTTTTCAATTTCAGGAAAACTAACATCGACAATATGATTATCGTTACCACTGCGAATCTGTTCAATCATTTCAGGTAAGCGATGAAAAGTTTGCGGTCCAAAAATAATATCTACAAATGGTGCACGTTTACGAATTTGAGCACCTTCTTGCGAAGCAACACAACCACCAACACCAATGATGATATTTGGATTATGTTGTTTAAAGTTTTTCCAACGTCCCAATTGATGAAAGACCTTTTCTTGAGCCTTTTCTCGAATAGAGCAGGTATTTAGTAATAAAATATCAGCTTCTTCGGCATTGTCTGTTAATGTTAAACCATGGGTGGATTCAAGGAGATCTGCCATTTTTGTTGAGTCATACTCATTCATTTGGCAGCCCCAAGTTTTGATATGTAATTTTTTGCTCATCAATAACTCAGCTATATTTAATTGTTAAAATGAAAACGGGTTTAAATCCGCGATTTTAGCGAGCCATATTGTAATCCTTTGTAGTTATAGGGTCTATAATAAAATAAAAAATGGCAACGCAAAACGTTAGATAGGCCTTTTAGAATCCCTAAAAATACTGTCAAGAAGTTTCAGGTAGATATGTGTTTTAGTATAAAACACTTTTTCAGTGTCTTTTTCAGATGTTTTGTGATTTTTGCTATTATCACATATACCATCTGATGTTAAGATGGATAAAAACCAATAAAATCAATTTTGTAATATCATATAATTGTTTATTAAATGCTAATTGAGCTATAACATTAAATATGGATGCGTTATTGATTAAAAAGTGGGTGAAGATAAGAATCATTCTTTTTAATATCTTTATAATTTATGTTATTATTTGCGATTAACTCATATAGAAAATAAAGTGTTTAGATTAAATATGTCAAAAACATTTAGTCCTACAAAGCGCCTATTAGTTAAAGGTATTATTGCGACTTGTTTGTTATCTGTCACTCGTATAGGCTTTGCTGCAACAATGGCGCAAGTTATTGCTGTGCGCGTTTGGCCATCATCAACCTATACAAGAATCACTTTAGAATCAAATATTAGATTAAAATACAAACACTTTCTCTTGAGTAATCCAAACCGGATCGCAATTGATATTAACAATATTAATTTAAATCCAACCTTAAAAAAAATTTCTTCAAAAGTATTAAAGCACGATCCTTATATTAAATCGATACGCGTTGTTCAACGCGATCCTAAAACAGTGAGAATATTGATCGAATTAAAACAGGGCGTTAAACCTAATACTTTTACCTTAGCACCGATAGCGAAATTTAAGCATCGTTTAGTGATGGATCTTTATCCATCTAAACCTGCTTCCACCACAGATGATGATCCTTTACTTGCACTTTTAGAAGAGTATAAAAAAGGTGATCTCAATAAAAAACAATCTGAGATCAAAACACAAACGAATAAAAATAAAAATGCCCCGATTATCGTGGTACTCGATCCTGGACATGGTGGTGAAGATCCTGGCGCTATTGGCTACAATAAAACACGTGAAAAAGATATTGTTTTACAAATTGCACGTCGTACTTATAATTTACTTAAGAAAGAGCCAAATATAAAAGTCTACATGACACGTAATGAAGATGTGTTTATTCCTTTAAAAGTACGAGTAGCTAAGGCACGATCTTTACATGCTGATCTATTTATTTCTATTCATGCTGATGCGTTTGCTAATCGTTCTGTCGGTGGTTCCTCTGTTTTTGCATTATCAACACGTGGGGCAAGTAGTTCCGCCGCAAGTTATTTAGCTCAAACTCAAAACGAAGCAGATCAGATAGGTGGCGTAAGTCGCAGTGGCGATAAATATTTAGATGATACTATTTTAGATTTGGTTCAAAAAACAACGTTAAGTAATGGTGTGTTACTTGGTAATGCTATTTTAAATCGAATGAAAAAAGTTAATAAGTTACATAAACCATCACTTGAAAAAGCAGGCTTTGCAGTATTAAAATCGCCGGATATTCCATCTGTTTTAGTCGAAACAGCCTTTATTAGTAATGTTACTGAAGAAAAAAAATTAAAGACTGCTTCATTCCAAAATCAGGTATCTAAATCAATTGTTGATGGTATTAAAGATTATTTGAAAAAACGTAAACATTAATATTGTACAAAAGTTTCAGAAAAACCTGTGTTTTAGTATAAAATTATTGAATAATAATCAAACATCTTTCAGCATCTAATTCTGGTATAGTTAATTTGATATTTTGTTTAAGCGTAAAACCTTCAGGAATAGGATCAATATCACTCCCTTTTAAAGCGTAAAAAGATCCTTGTTGATCGGGAAGATGCTTACACCAATTAAGCATATCTTGCAAAGAGGCAAAAGCTCGGCTAATAACCCCATCAAATTTTTTATCGTTATACTCTTCGATTCGGCTTTGTATTGGGTTAATATTTGTTAGCTTTAATTCAAACTGTACTTGCTTTAAAAAGCGAATACGCTTACCTAAACTATCAACCAAATCAAATTGTTTATCGGGGTTAATAATCGCTAATGGAACGCCTGGTAAACCAGGGCCTGTTCCTACATCAATAAAGGTTTTGCCAGTTAAATAAGGCGATACAACTAAGCTATCCATAATATGCTTAACTAACATCTCGCTCGGATCGCGCACTGCTGTTAAGTTGTAAGTTTTGTTCCATTTGCTTAGCATCTCAACATAATGGATCAATTGATCTATTTGCGATTGAGAGATCGAAAGATCCGTTTGATCAATTAGATTAGTGAGTTTCTTTTTTAACATAATTTTTCTTTTTTAAATAAACTAATAACATTGAAATAGCGGCTGGTGTAATACCAGAAATACGCGAAGCTTGTCCTATAGAAACAGGTTTATGTTGCTTTAATTTCGCCACAACTTCATTCGATAATCCAGATATTTCGGCATAATCAATATGCTCAGGAATAAGCGTTTCTTCATTGCGCTTTTGACGTTCAATTTCTTCTATTTGCAGTTTAATGTAACCATCATATTTTACTTGAATTTCAACCTGCTCGGCAGCTTGTGGGTCAGATAACCCAGGTGCAAATAATGAAAGTGATTTCAATGTGTTATAACTCATTTCAGGCCGTTTAAGTAACTCTTCACCATTGGCTTCTTTAGTCAAATGAGCACTTAAAACAGCATTAACTTCATCGATACTTTCAATATGAGGATGTACCCAGATATCACGTAGACGCGATCTTTCTTGCTCTATAGCATCAAATTTTTCATTAAAACAACGCCAACGGTAATCGTCGACCATGCCTAGATTGCGACCTATTTCAGTTAAACGAATATCAGCATTATCTTCGCGTAACATTAAACGATATTCAGCACGCGAGGTAAACATGCGATAAGGTTCGTTAGTACCAAGTGTACAAAGATCGTCAACTAGCACACCTAAATAAGCCTGATCGCGACTTGGATACCATTGATCTTGATCATATGCAAAGCGCGCTGCATTTAAACCTGCAAGCATACCTTGTGCTGCCGCTTCTTCATAGCCTGTTGTACCATTGATCTGTCCAGCTAAAAAGAGACCTTTGATCACTTTACTTTCAAGTGTTGGTTTAAGATCCCTTGGATCAAAATAATCATATTCGATCGCATAGCCAGGTCTTACAATATTGGCTTTTTCTAATCCTTTCATACTGCGCACAAATGCAAGTTGCGTATCAAATGGTAAGCTTGTTGAGATCCCATTTGGATAGATCTCATTACTGTCTAATCCTTCTGGTTCTAAATAGATCTGATGAGAATTACGATCAGCAAAACGCATGATCTTATCTTCAATTGATGGACAATATCTTGGTCCTACGCCTTCTATAATGCCGGTATACATAGGGCTGCGATCTAAATTAGATCTAATAATATCGTGTGTTGTTTCATTAGTGCTGGTGATATAGCAAGGGATCTGTTTAGGATGTTCATTTGCATTACCCAAAAATGAAAATACTGGAACAGGATCATCGCCATATTGCGTGCCCAATTTTGAAAAATCAATAGTTCTAGCATCAATTCGCGGTGGGGTACCGGTTTTTAATCGCCCCATTCTAAATGAGTATTGATGTAGTGATTTTGATAAACCGATCGAAGCTGGATCGCCAGTGCGACCGCCACTATAATTATCAAGTCCTATGTGGATCTTACCGTCTAAAAAAGTACCGGTTGTTAATACAACAGCTTGGGCTTTAAAAGAAACACCCATTTGAGTTTTTACACCAATGATCTGATCGTTTTCAATGATCACATCTTCAACGGATTGTTGAAACAACATTAAATTTTCTTGGTTTTCAAGAGCTGTCCTTATCACTTTTCGATAGAGAGATCGATCTGCTTGTGCACGTGTAGCCCTAACAGCTGGACCTTTGCGACTATTTAAGATCCTAAATTGGATCCCTGATAGATCGATAGCATGAGCCATTAATCCACCCATTGCATCAATCTCTTTAACTAAGTGTCCTTTGCCAATACCACCAATGGCTGGATTACAGGACATTTGTCCTAATGTGTTGATATTATGGGTTAAAAGTAGTGTTTTTCGTCCCATTCTTGCTGATGCCATTGCGGCTTCTGTTCCTGCATGACCGCCACCAACGATGATGACATCAAAAAGATCTGGATAAAACATAAAAAAGCCTCGTATTTATTTTTTGTAAAGATGATCGCTAATTTAGATCGGGAGATTTGGTTTATTTAGCGTAGGGAATTTTACTCATCTTTTCGATTACGTCAAATGATCTATTTTGATCGCCATTTAAATTAAATAAGATCTTTTAGATGATCTTTTTATTATTTTTATTATTACTATGGATCATTTTTGTTGATAACTCATTTTTATAATTATTTTATAGGATCTTATCGATCATCTAATTCTGTTAATTGATCGGATCTTTTTAAGTTTAAACTTGTTAATAACTATTATCTTTATCCACAGTTGATTTATTGATTAAGGTTATTAATGCAGTGATAACAGCTTATGATCCTAATTGATCACAGAGTTATCCACAAAAAATAAATTTGTTTGCTTGATTTTTTACCTTTTATTGGTTTTATTTTGTACTCGGATGAAAGATCCGTTATTAAATAATTTAATCATCTTTCTATCTTTGTAATGTTGTTTTTTAATTTACTTTATATTTTTGCTTGGAATCATTTTTATCAATTACTTTATTTTATACCTAACTATATCTCCTTAATGAAGCTAACATTAATTGGGAGTATTATTTTTTTGTTATATAGAAATGTTTTTTTAATTTATGCCTGGCTTTAGGAAAAAAGCTGCATAGTTATTAGCTTCAACGGAATAAAAAATATTTTTCTGATGAAAATAATTTATTTTTTATAAAAAAACGACAGTATGGTAAGTTATTGCCTAAATATGAGTATAAAATAATGCTATAAAAGTCAGGAAAAGAATCAATAAGTCATGATCACATTAGTCGATGGATTCAGTTTTGTCTTATTATGTGATGAATTAAGCTATATTTGTACAACTAAAGTACACATTGAATAATTTAAAGGGTAGGATATTTCACTTTTATAGAAAAGTGATTGATTTTTATAAAAGCAAATTTATACTTAACATGATTATGTTTTTATTGTGAGGTTCGTTTATTACTCTTTCGCAGCTACCTTTACCTTTTTCATTACCCAATAATGAAACTTTTGATAGTTTTTATGTCGGTGATAATCGATTATTGTTTGATTCATTGCAAACCTTATTAGGTAAAGAGGGGTTTAATATCTTTTATATATGGTCGGCTAGCGCTGCGGGTCGGACTCACCTTTTACATGCATCAAGTCAAAATAAATTAGCCAGTTATATTCCGCTAAAGCAGTATTATCATCTTGTACCTGAAATTCTGCAGGGATTAGATCATTATGATTTAGTCTGTTTAGATGATATTGATGCAATAGCAGGCCATAGGGATTGGGAAGAAGCTATTTTTGATTTATTTAACCGTTTAACTGAAAAAAACGTGAGCAAATTATTGATAACGGCAAGTAGACCACCTAAACAAATTTCTTTTATATTACCTGATTTGGTTTCTAGGTTATCTTGGGGTCAGGTTTATCAATTAAAAGAGCTTAGCGATGATGACAAGCTTAAAGCCTTACAATTAAGAGCGCAATTAAGTGGGTTTGAATTATCAACAGAAGTTGGGTTATTTTTATTAAAACGTGTTAACCGTGATATGCGCACACTGTTTTCTTTATTAGAAAAGTTTGAGGTGGCAACGCTTGCGCAACAACGTAAATTAACCATTCCTTTTATCAAACATATTTTGGATTTGTGATATGAGTCAAAAACCTGAAGCTATTGTTTTTTTTGATCTAGATGGGACACTATTTAATAGCCAAATTGATGTATTACCCAGCTCTTTTGAAGCTATAAAAAAATTAAAACAAAAAAATATTACGCCAATGATTGCAACGGGTCGAACTCCTTGTGAAGTGGTTGATTTAATGAAAAAGACTCAAATTGAGTCGATAATTGGCATGAACGGGCAAGTTGTTTTATATGAAGGCGAAAAGGTCTTTACTAATGATATTGATAAGGGTGTTATTGATCGTTTGTATCAATACTCTAAACAGCAAACAGGTATTCCGTTGTCTTTTTATAATCACGAAATTATGCGAGTGTCGCAAGATAGTGAACCGACTAAAAAATTTTATCATTTCCTAAAAGAGCAAGTTCCGCCTGTCGATGATCAGATTTATTTAAAATCACCTATTCAGATGCTTTTATTACTTTGTGAATCTGGTGAGGCGCTTTATCGAGATATCTTCCCTGAGTTAACCTTTATTCGTAATACACCTTACTGTGTTGATGTTTTTAATCACGGTGGTTCTAAAGGTTATGGTATTACTCAATTGTTAAAAAATAAAGGATTTACTGATGTGCCAACCTATGCCTTTGGTGATGGCATGAATGATTTTGAAATGTTCCTAACCGTTGATCATCCAATTGCTATGGGTAATGCTGTTGATGAATTAAAAGCGCAAGCTGAGTTTGTTACAGATACTAATGATAATGATGGAATAATTAAAGGGTTACAACATTTTGGATTGATTTAATCAAAATTTATCTATATTTTTAGTTTATTGATAAATAACCCCTAAACAAACAGCTTGACTTGCGCCAGTTACTTCTGGAATGTTTGATGGAATATTATTGATTCGACAATAAGCAAGCCAAGCAAAGGCTATTGCCTCCATATCGTCTCCATTTATACCTTTTGTATCGGTTGTTAATACTGCCCATGAGGGTAATAAAGCCGATAATCTTTGCATAATTAGTGGATTTTTAGCACCTCCACCGCAAACTAAAAGCTCACAAGGTAATGCGCTGACTATAGGTAATTTATTAATTTCATTGGCAATGGATAAAGCGGTAAATTCAACCAGTGTTGCTTGAATATCTTGTGCTTTTAAATGTGTTCCTGCTAATTTTTTATAAAGCCACGATAAGTTAAATAGTTCTCGTCCTGTACTTTTGGGGGCGGGTATTTGAAAATAGTCTTCTTGATATAAAAGGTTTAATAATTTTTGGTTTATTTTACCTGTTTTTGCCCATAATCCGCCCTTATCATAGTTTTTATCTAAGTGCTCTTTTATCCAACCATCTAGTAATACATTACCTGGACCAGTATCATAACCTAGGATGGGTTGATTGGGTATTAATACCGAAATGTTACTAATACCGCCGATATTTAGTATCACGCGATTTATTTGTGGATCTTGTAGTACTGCTTTATGAAAAGCTGGAACAAGTGGTGCGCCTTGTCCGCCATAAGCCATATCTTTACGACGAAAATCAGCAATAGTAGTTATACCTGTTTTTGCGGCAATGATATTAGCATCACCAATTTGTAAGGTAAAAGGATTATCACCGTTTGGTGAATGGTAAATTGTTTGTCCGTGACAGCCAATAGCTTTAATTTGTTGTTTATCAATATTATTATCTTTTAAAAACTGATTTATGCTATCAGCAAACAGTTTGCCTATTTGATGATCTATCTCACCTAAATTTTGTAATGTGGTTTGCTGGCTTTCACATAATTTTAGTAAATGCTGTTTTAAATCGGCAGGTATTGGATAGCAGTTGCTCGCTATTGATGTGACATTTTTTGCGGTAATATTTACCAAAGCAATATCAACTCCATCCATGCTAGTACCTGACATCACACCAATATATAAATTTTGCATAAAGTTACCCTTGCCGGATGATTTGCCCTGTTTTGATGTCTTTAATTTGTGATGGTTGTGATCGATGGCCTGTTTCACCGCCTAAAATAGGAAAATTTTGACCAAACTGTTTGGCAACTTCGATGGCGGTTTTGCAAGGGTTATAAGTAGAAAGATTAGCACTAGTTGACACAATCGGTTTGCCATAAAGATCACAAAGCTTACAAACTAAAGGATGATTGGTGACGCGCACCGCAATAGAATCAAATTTACCTGTCAAAAAATAAGGCGTATTTTTATTTTTAGGAAAAACCCAAGTAACAGGCCCTGGCCAGTTAGTAAATGCTAACTGTTTTTGTTCATTGGTGATGGCTGATTCATCTATATAGGGAATTAGTTGTTGGTAACGGCTAGCAATTAAAATCAAGCCTTTATCTATTGATCGTTGTTTTAGTTGTAGTAACTTTAATACGGCTGATTCACAATCCGGATCACAACCTAGACCAAAAACGGCTTCAGTTGGGTAAGCGATCACTTCACCATTTTTTAAATAATTACTTATTTCAGATAGCGTTAATAAATTAGCCATTAAATTTGAATATTAACTGAGTACAATTGATATTTATATTAAACCTAGGTTTTAGGTTTTGCAAATTAGTATGATTTAGCTTTTAAATGGTGGTAATAGTGAATGTCTTAGTCTATAGTCATTCCCAATTCATTTGTGGAAAATGGTTAGCTGTAAGTTCAACAACCTGTTGCATATTAATAATTTTAAGCCTTGAATCGATAATATTACTTAGTCCACGAGCTTCAATATCACTATTGATGATATAGCAATGCTCGGTTTTATGGATAATATCATTTAATAATGGGTTATTTTGTATCGCCAGAACGACGCCATTTTGCCAGAACAATACGGCATCTTGATCTGATATTAATTGTGGGTTTATGATTGAATGATTTGCTGTCGAGATTGTATGTAGCATTTTTTTCACTTTTTATACTAAAACGTAGGGTTTCCTGAAACATTTTTACAAAATTAAGGTTATCTTGTTTGGTACATCTTTAATGGTTATTAGTATATAATAAGAACTATTTATTGAACAAAGAATTCATCATGAATCCGATTATTTTAACCGATGAGCAACAAACAATTTTGTTTGGTAGTAGAATTGCCAAACTGTGTTTAAACTATTTGTCCAAGCATGATGATACTATTGTTATCCATTTAATTGGCGATCTTGGTGCAGGTAAAACGACTTTTAGTCGTGGTTTTTTACAACAATTAGGTCATAAAGGTAACGTAAAAAGTCCAACTTATACATTAGTAGAACCCTATCATTTTGAAAACTTTTCTGTTTATCATTTTGATTTGTATCGACTTTGCGATCCTGAAGAGCTGGAGTTTATGGGGATTCGTGAATATTTTGCTTTGCGATCGATTTGTTTAATTGAGTGGCCCGAGCAAGCAAAAGGTATTTTGCCTAGTGCTGATCTTGAAATTCATTTGGCTTATTTAGCGCTTGAGCGTACCGCTTTTGTGCAAGCAACAAGCGAAAAAGGTCAAACAATTATTAAGTTATCACAATAGAAGTAAACAATAAAAAGACGAATGAAAAAATTAATCACTATTTTTATATTATTGCTGCTTTGTAGCTCTGTTTATGCAGCCAATGTTGTGGTTGCCGTCGATGCGGGTCATGGCGGTAAAGATTCCGGTGCAATAGGAAAAAATAACTTATATGAAAAAACAGTGACGCTTTCAATCGCCAAAAAGCTCACTACTTTGCTAAATAAAGATCCCAATTTTAAGGGAGTATTAACCCGTAGTCGTGATAATTTTATCTCTGTTTCGCAGCGCTCGGAAATCGCCCGTAAAAATAGAGCTAATTTATTAGTTTCAGTACATGCTGATGCTGCGCCAAATAGGGAGGCTACAGGTGCTTCGATTTGGGTCTTGTCAACTAAGCGAGCTGATACAGAATTGGGCAGATGGCTTGAACAGGGCGAAAAACAATCAGAATTATTAGGTGGTGCTGGTGATGCATTAAGCGACGATCATAATCCTCACTTAAGCCAAGCAGTATTAGATCTACAGTTTTCTTATTCTCAACAAGTGGGTTATGAGTTAGCAACACAAGTATTAAAAGAAATGAAAAAGACAGTAAAACTACATAAATCTGCCCCAGAATATGCAAGTTTAGGCGTATTACGTTCGCCAGATATCCCGTCAATTTTAGTTGAAGTTGGCTTCATTTCTAATGAAGGTGAAGAACGCTTGCTAAGTAGTAATGTTCATCAAGATAAGATAGCGAAAGCTATCTATCAAGGTATAAAAAATTACGTTAAACAAAATCCAAAATTTGGGGAACAACATTAATGGCAATTCATATTCTTTCTCCCCAATTAGCCAATCAAATTGCTGCTGGTGAGGTTGTAGAACGCCCCGCGTCTGTCATCAAAGAGTTAGTTGAAAATAGCCTTGATGCGGGTAGTACTCAAATAGATATTGACCTTGAGCAAGGTGGCTGTAAATTAATTCGTATTCGTGATAATGGTTGTGGTATTGCTAAAGATGAATTAGCGTTGGCACTTGCTCGTCATGCGACAAGTAAAATCAGTACGTTAGATGATTTAGACGCCATTATTAGTCTTGGGTTTCGTGGTGAGGCGCTAGCGAGTATAAGTTCGGTTGCTAGATTGACATTAACTTCACGTACCGCTGAACAATCCGAAGCATGGCAAGTTTACGCTGAAGGACGGGATATGAAGCCGATGATTAAACCTGCAGCTCACCCTGTAGGATCGACTGTCGAAGTCCTTGATCTGTTTTATAATACACCTGCAAGACGTCGTTTTTTAAAAACAGAAAAAACTGAGTTTATGCATATTGAAGAGTTTGTTCGGCGTATTGCACTTGCACGCCCCGATGTTACCTTTAATTTACAACATAATGGTAAACTCGTTAAGCAGTATCGTTCATCAGCTCTTGAAAAACGAGTCGAATTAGTTTGCGGTCGATCTTTTATGCAAAAAGCTGTAAAACTGGATTGGCAGCATGATGATTTACTCATTCAAGGTTGGGTCACTAGTAGTGAAAGTAGTGATTTGCAGTATTTTTATGTTAATGGGCGAGTCATCAAAGATAAATTACTTAATCATGCATTGCGTCAGGCTTACATCAGTCGCACTAATGAACAACAAAGTTATGTGGTGTTTTTACAAATTGATCCAAAACAAGTTGATGTTAATGTTCACCCAGCCAAACACGAAGTCCGTTTTCATGAAGCAAGACTGGTTCATGATTTTGTTTATCAAGCGATAGTGATGGCTCTTGAATCGAATTCATCTGTATCAGAAGAAAAAGTCACCATAACACCTAATCGACAAGCAGCGGGTGAGAATATCTTTAATCAAAAAACGGCTGCTAATTCTTATCAAACCCGTAGTCAATTATCGAAAAAATCAAGTAATTATGCTAAAGAAAATGCATTGTATGGTGAGTTAGTCAATGTTGCACCTTCCCAAGAGACAGTGCAATTTGAGCAAAAACAGTCATTCTTATCGGCAGAAGAAAATGAAATAACTGAACCACAAAAAGCGGTTATTGACGCATTATTTCCTAAAAGAAGTACGCCACTACAAGCATTACAACAGCAACTAGATAGCTCATCATTAGTACAATTTGGTCGGGTATTAACGGTTATTCAGCCCGATATTGCATTACTTGAAAAGTATGAAGATAATCAGCAAAAATTAATGTTAATGAAATTATCTATTGCTAAGCAAAAAGTGACTGCTATTAAATTATTATCACAAGATTCTGAAAAATTGCTTATTCCATTAACAATTTTAATCAATCATCAAGAGCAGCAAGTGCTTTCCAGTTATCAACCTCAGTTGAACTTTTTAGGTTTTGATTTTTATATTGATAAAGCAAAATTGTATTTGCAAAATGTTCCTAAAATGTTGCGCACTATGAATTGGCAGCAATTATTACCTGCTTTAATTGCTTTTATATCAGATTCAAAAAAAGGAGTGTTAGATCCTACACAAATAGCGGCTTGGTTAGCTAATCAGTATGGTGATAATTGCACTATGATCTGGAGTGTGGCTAAAGTCATTCCGTTGCTTGCTCAATTAGAAGAGATAGATATTAATCTATTACAACAAGAATCATTTTTATATCCGATTGATATACAATCTTTAACTCAATCAATTTTATCATGAATAAACCAAAAATTATTTCGTTAATGGGACCAACAGCATCGGGTAAAACGGCATTTGCTATGGCGCTTTACGATCGTTATCCTATTGATATTATTAGTGTCGATTCTGCTTTGATTTATCGCGGTATGGATATCGGTACCGCAAAGCCAACTAAAAAAGAGCAACAAAATTATCCACATAAATTGATTGATATGTGTGATCCCGCAGAGAGTTATTCAGCGGCTAATTTTAGGCATGATGCAATTGTAGAAATTGAAAAATCACTAAAAAAAGGTCGAATTCCATTGTTAGTTGGTGGGACAATGCTCTATTTTAAAGCTTTAATTGAAGGGCTTTCACCACTTCCAGCGGCCAATAGTGAAATTCGTGAACAAATAGAAGAAAAAGCCAATAGATTAGGTTGGCAAGCGATTCACGATGAACTAAAAAAAGTCGATCCCGTTTCGGCTAAAAGAATTCATCCTAACGATCCACAGCGCCTTAATCGTGCTTTAGAAGTTTATTTAATCTCGGGTAAGAGTCTAACGGAACTGACACAAGAAAGCGGTGAAGCATTACCTTATGATATTATGCAGTTTGCTATTATGCCGCAAGATCGGGCACAGTTACATAAACGAATTGAACAACGTTTTTTACAGATGCTAGATCAAGGCTTTGAAGATGAAGTAAAACTGCTTATGCAGCGATCTGATTTGCATTTAAATTTGCCTTCTATTCGTTGTGTGGGGTATCGCCAAATGTGGGAATATTTAAATGGTGATATAAGTTATGATGAAATGGTATTTAAAGGTATTTGTGCTACTCGTCAATTAGCCAAACGGCAGATCACTTGGCTTCGTGGCTGGAAACAACCGATCACATGGCTAAATAATGATAATATGGACTCAATTTTCCAAAAAATATTATAAGTAGTAATTTTTATAGCGAGAATAATAGTATACAATTATGAATTGTATTGTTGGTAAAATTATGTACATTATTGTCAATAATTTAGTATTTTTTTATTTTTTTAGTTTAAATTTATTAAAAATTTAGTTATTTTTGCATAAATTTTAGTTGATCGGTTCAAGAGAAGCGCTTTTTATGTTATTTTGGTAGATACTAAAGATATATTTCAAATAGTATGTAAAAATACATTGATTACATTATAAATGTATTTATTTTATCTTCATATAATTATTTTTTAAAGGATAAACTTATGTCAAAAGGGCAGTCATTACAAGATCCTTATTTAAACTTGCTTCGTCGAGAGCACATTCCTGTATCAATCTATTTAGTTAATGGTATCAAGCTACAAGGACAAATTGAATCATTCGATCAGTTTGTTATTTTGTTAAAAAATACTGTAAGCCAAATGGTATATAAACATGCTATCTCGACAGTCGTACCATCTAGACCTATTTCTGGATTGGTATCTCAGCCTGAAGAGGGAGCTGAAAGCTGATATTTCAGTGGAGAATCTGATTGTTTGAACGATATAAAGGCGGTGAAACTGCCTTATTAGTCCATGTATTCTTCCCTCAAGAAAGTGATATCGAGGATCTTAAAGAGTTTGAAGTATTAGTTTCTTCAGCTCAAATAGATATTCTCGATATCATAACAACTTCAAGAAAATCGCCTCAAACCAAATATTTTGTTGGTGAAGGTAAAGCGCAGGAAATCGCTGAAAAAGTTGATCAACTTGATGCTTCCGTTATTTTAGTAAATCATACTTTAACCCCCTCCCAAGAACGCAACCTAGAACAGTTGTGTAAATGTCGTGTTGTTGATAGAACAGGATTGATTCTTGATATTTTTGCACAACGAGCCAGAACACATGAAGGTAAATTGCAAGTCGAGCTAGCGCAGTTACAACACCTTTCAACTCGATTAGTCCGAGGTTGGACGCATTTAGAACGACAAAAAGGGGGAATTGGTTTACGTGGTCCTGGTGAAACGCAACTAGAAACAGATAGACGATTGATTCGTCATCGTATTCAGTTGATTTTATCAAGGCTGGCAAAAGTCGAAAAGCAGCGAAATCAAAATCGTCAATCAAGAAATAAAGCTGATCTATCAACAGTATCTTTGGTTGGTTATACTAATGCGGGTAAATCAACACTATTTAATGCATTAACAAATGCTGAGGTGTACGCTGCTGATCAGTTATTTGCTACGCTCGATCCAACGCTACGGCGGATTACTGTTGATGATGTTGGGGAAGTTGTTTTGGCTGATACTGTTGGTTTTATTCGTCATTTACCCCACGATTTAATTGCCGCTTTTAAAGCGACACTACTTGAAACGCAAGAAGCCACTTTATTATTACATGTTATTGATGCTGCTGATCCAAATATATTGGATAATATGCATGCTGTTGATGAAGTGTTGCTTGAAATTGATGCCAATGAAATTCCAACATTACTCATTATGAATAAAATTGATTTAATTGAGGGTAAGCAGCCAAGTATTGATCGGGATGAAAATGGCATACCAATTCGAGTTTGGATTTCAGCGCAAAATAGTTTAGGATTGGATCAATTATTTATTGCTTTAAAAGAAAGGTTAGCCAAGCAAATTCAAGTTTGCCATTTAAGTTTACCTGCTCATTTAGCAAGACTTAGAAGCCGTTTATATCAGTTAAACGCGGTAGAAAATGAATTTATTAATGAGGATGGTAGTTTTCATTTAGATGTGAGAATTCCCTCAATTGAATGGAATCGCCTCTGTAAACAAGAGCCAGATCTGTTATACTTGATCAATAAGCAAAATAACAACTAATTGTTAAATGGAGCATATAAAATATGGCGTGGAATCAGCCCGGAAATAACGGACAAGATAACGACCCATGGGGAAATAATAACAAAAAACCAACAAATAATTCATCTGGTGGTTTATTTGATAAAATTAAAGACCTCTTAAAAAAAGGTAATTTAGGCAATAATAGAGGGACCTCTGGAATTAAATTACCAATGAATACTACTAAAATTATTATATCTATAATCGCTTTATTTGTTCTTGTTTGGAGTGTCAGCGGTTTTTATACCATTAACCAAAGTCAACGCGGTGTGATTACTCGCTTGGGGCAAGTCCAACCAGAAATTATTCAACCTGGTTTAAATTGGCATCCACCATTGATTGATAAAGTATATAAAGTTGATACGCAAGGTACGCATAATTTTAATGTAAATGGTTTTATGATAACAACTGGTGAGGATCTAGTCTTTGTTGAGATGAATGTTCAATATCGCATCAGTAATCCTATAAAATATTTATTTAATGTCACTAATGTTAAAGATAGTCTACAACAAGCTGCTGATAGTGCTTTACGTACTGAAGTGGGTAGCTCAAGTATGGATGATATTTTAACTGATGGACGTTCAGCATTGGAAACCCGTACAAAAGATGAGTTAGTCAATGTTATCAATAATTATGATATGGGAATTAGTATAGTGGATCTTAATTTCCAATCAGCTCGTCCTCCTGAAGCAGTACAAGAAGCCTTTAATGATGCAATGAATGCTCGAGAAGACAAAAAACGTGAAATAAATAAAGCTGCTGCAGAAAAAGTTCAACAAGTACAACAGGCAGAAGGGCGCTCTGCAAGAATTTTAGCTGATGCTAATGCTTATAAGGTTAGAGTGGAACTCGAAGCTGCAGGAGATGTGGCTCGTTTTGAAAAAATCTTACCACAATATAAAGCAGCACCAGAAATCACTAAAGAACGCCTATATATTGAAACCATGGAAAGAGTATTATCTAAAACCAATAAAATTATAGTTAATGATAAAAGTGGAAATTTAATGGTATTGCCTCTAGAACAATTATTAAAAAATAAAAATGACAAAAAATCTGAAACAATGACTTTATCAAACTCAAATAGTGAATCTAATTTTAATGCGCCGATCTCCTCTGAAACGATAAAAGATCAACCTCTGGCAACGCAAGTATCCCCAAAAGAGGTTAACAGCAGCACCAATAACACTATTAACGCGGGCAATACTACACGGACTCCGCGGTTTATGGGAAGATGAGGAGAAAAATATGCGCAAATTATTGATTCCTACAATATTGATTTTAATCGGTGTGTTTTTTTCTAGTGCTTATGTTGTTGAAGAAGGGACCTGTGGCATCGTTTTACGTTTTAATAAAATTATAGAATTATCTAGTCCTGGATTACATTTTAAAATACCAGGAATGGATAATGTAAAAGTTGTTGATGCTAAAATCCAAACGACAAATAGTTCTGATAGTGCAGGTCGAGAACAAAAGTTCATAACACGTGAAAATAAAGATTTAGTTGTTGATTATTTTGTACAATGGAAAATTGTTGATTTTAATCGATACTATGAAACTATTGCTGGTGGTAATAGTGTTGAAAACCTGTTACTTGCACGCTTAAATGGTCGTTTAAGGGCAGAAATTGGAAAATTAGATATCATCGATATTATTAATGACACAAATAATAATTCTCGTAATTCTATAATGACACGGGTAAAAGAAGCATTAAATGGCACTGCTCAGGAAGAGTTGGTAAAAAGCGAATCGGTTGAAAAGTTTATTAGTGAGACTGAAAAAGATTCTGAAAGTAATAAAACAAGTATGAGATCTTTTGGTATTGAAGTCATTGATGTTCGTATAAAGAAAGTAAACTTTCCTCAAGAAATATCTAATTCAATTTATGAACAAATGAAAGCGGCTCGAAAAGTTGTTGCACAAAATCAACGTTTTCAAGGTGTTAAAAAAGCGGATGAAATACGAGCAGAGACTACGCTAGAAGTAACAAAGATATTATCCGAAGCTGAACGCCAATCTCGAACTATTCGTGGTGAAGGCGATGCAAATGCCGCTAAGCTTTATGCAGATGCTTTTGGTAAAGATATGGAGTTTTTTAGCTTTATTCGTAGTCTAAAAGCTTATGAACAAAGCTTTACAGGTAATGATATTATGGTCATTAGTCCTGATAGTGAATTTTTTCAATATATGAAATTAAAATCTAATAACTAATTGAATGAGATAAATAATCTATGAGTAATAATGTTGTTGTGCTAGGTACACAATGGGGTGATGAAGGCAAAGGTAAAGTTGTTGATTTACTCACAGAAAAAGCAAAATATGTTGTTCGTTATCAAGGTGGACATAATGCTGGCCATACATTAGTGATTAATGGTGAAAAAACCGTATTACATTTAATTCCATCAGGAATCTTACGCAATGATGTGATAAGTATTATTGCTAATGGTGTTGTACTATGTCCTGATGCCTTAATGAAAGAAATGAACGAGTTAGAAAAAAGTGGTATTCCTGTTAAGGAAAGACTCCTTATTTCTGAATCATGCCCTTTAATTTTACCCTACCATATTGCATTAGACCAAGCGCGAGAAAAAGCGCGTGGCAGTAAAGCCATTGGAACAACAGGTCGCGGTATTGGTCCTGCTTATGAAGATAAAGTGGCACGGCGTGGGCTTCGAGTTGGTGATTTATGTGATCGCCAAGCTTTTGCCGAAAAATTAAAAGAAGTAATGGAATATCATAATTTCCAATTAGTTAATTATTACAAAGCAGAAGCCGTAGACTATCAAAAAGTTCTCGATGATACATTAGCGATAGCTGATATTTTAGTTGCTATGATTGCCGATATTCCTGCTCTTTTAGAAGAAGCACGCAAAAAAGGTGAGAGAATTATGTTTGAAGGGGCACAAGGTACATTACTTGATATTGACCATGGGACTTATCCTTTTGTTACTTCTTCTAATACTACCGCTGGCGGTGTCGCAACAGGTTCTGGTTTTGGTCCGCGTTATGTTGGTTATGTACTAGGTATTGTCAAAGCTTACTCTACACGTGTTGGTGCAGGCCCGTTTCCTACTGAATTATTTGATGAGACTGGTGAGTACTTATGTAAGCAGGGTAACGAATTTGGTGCAACAACAGGTCGTCGTCGTCGTACTGGATGGCTTGATGCTGTTGCTGTTCGCAAGGCTGTACAACTTAATTCTGTTTCAGGATTTTGTTTAACTAAACTTGATGTGTTAGATGGGCTTAAAGAAGTTAAGATCTGTATTGGTTATCAATTACCAAGTGGTGAAGTTATCAAAAACGCTCCTGCGGCAGCTGAAGAGTGGAGTTTAGTTAAACCTGTTTATGAATCAATGCCTGGCTGGAGTGAATCAACCTTTGGTATAAAAAGTTATGATGCTCTTCCACAAGCAGCTAAAGCTTATATTAAACGGATTGAAGAGTTAACCGAAACACCAATTGATATTATTTCAACAGGACCAGATCGAAGTGAAACAATGATTTTACGTGATCCATACCAAAACTAACTTAGCATCAATCAAATCGGGATAATTGTCCCGATTTTTTGTTTTTAGGATGTTGTTTTCTAGACAATTCACTGTGTAAGAGGAATTTATGACTAAACTAGGAACGCCATTATCACCAACTTCAACTAAAGTATTACTTTGTGGTGCGGGCGAACTTGCTAAAGAAGTTGTCATTGAGTTACAACGATTGGGGTGTGAAGTTATTGCCGTTGATCGTTATGCAAATGCGCCTGCGATGCAAGTTGCTCATCGGTCTCATATCGTTAATATGCTTGATGGGGATGCTTTAAGAAAAGTCATTGAAGCAGAAAATCCAGATTATATTGTTCCAGAAATTGAAGCTATTGCAACATCTACACTAATTGAGTTGGAAGAAAAAGGATTTACAGTTATTCCAACAGCAAAAGCAACACAACTTACCATGAATCGTGAGGGAATTCGTCGACTTGCAGCGGAGGAGTTAAAATTACCAACGTCACCTTATCGATTTGCTGCAAATGCAACTGAATTTAGAGAAGCAGTCAAAGAAATTGGTTTTCCTTGCTTAGTTAAACCTGTTATGAGCTCTTCTGGTAAAGGACAATCATTATTAAGAGGCGAAGCTGATATTGAATCATCATGGAAATATGCACAAGAAGGTGGAAGAGCTGGTAGTGGAAAAGTTATCATTGAAAGCTTTATTGATTTTGATTACGAAATTACTTTACTTACAGTTAGGCATATTAAGGGTGTGTCATATTGTGAAGCAATAGGGCATCGTCAAGAACAAGGTGATTACCGAGAATCTTGGCAACCTCAGCAGATGTCTGATAAGGCATTAAAACAGGCAAAAGATATTGCAGCTAAAATAACAGATGCATTAGGTGGTCGAGGGTTATTTGGTGTTGAATTGTTTGTTAAAGGTGATCAGGTATGGTTTAGTGAAGTATCACCTCGTCCGCATGATACTGGCATGGTGACATTAATTTCACAAAATCTATCTGAGTTTGCACTACATGCTAGGGCAATATTAGGCCTGCCCATTCCTATTATAGAACAATATGGACCATGTGCATCAGCTGTTTTATTAATTGAAGGTGATTCAAAACAAGTCACTTTTGCTAATCTCGATAAAGCATTAAGCGAATCGCAAACTGATTTGCGTTTATTTGGTAAACCAGAAGTGAAAGGTACTCGCAGAATGGGGGTTGCGCTAGCGAAGGCTTTAACGGTTAACGATGCAATTATTAAAGCCATTAATGTAGTAAAACAACTAAAAATAACCCTATAATGAACTTTTTTGTCTGAAAAGTAATCGTTCAATTCAAAAAAAGAAAAAATTATAAAATAGGGGTTGACGTATACCAGTGAAGTAAGTAATATACGCAACCCTTGAGACAGTAAACTAAATTAACAAAAAGTTGATTAGATATTGAAGCTGTTAGCTCTTTAAAAAGAAGAAACAGACAATCTGTGTGGGCACTTGCGAGACAAAGAATGAAAAGTCTACGGACTCAAAAATTAAGTCTTGATAAGTGACACTGAAGATTCATTTGAATATGTCAGAGACAGTTATTGAGCATC
>NZ_JBXSQI010000020.1:0-56917 GCF_057063565.1 Gilliamella sp. X-57
GGTAATAGCGCGGTGGTCCCACCTGACCCCATGCCGAACTCAGAAGTGAAACGCCGTAGTGCCGATGGTAGTGTGGGTATTACCCATGTGAGAGTAGGGGGCCGCCAGACTTTTAAATTTGAGAGAGCCCAGCAGTGATGCTGGGCTTTTTTGCTTTTAACGGTTTATTTTTTATATCATTATTTTATTATATGTAAAAAAATATACCGAGTTGCTTTATCTGTAGTAGCTTGAACTTAACTTTAATCTATCTTATATTTTTATCTGTTACTGATGTGTATTTAGGTTTTTTTCTTAAATTATTGAGTAAGTTTTTATCATCATCTTTCCACCAATATTCTTTATATATAGTGGGTTTTTTAAACTCATAAATGCTAATTAAACCTAACAAACCTGATGGAGAATCTGCCATGAAATCCCAACCATTCTTTTCAGCACAGTATATTTTTAACCTTTCGTCATACCAAATTTGGTACCCTTTTTTATCTAATATATTGAGTGCAGTGTTTGATATGTTTGAATATTCAGATAATGCCGGCATAAAATCAATCCTATTTCATAATTTCAATCGTTTATTTGCGTGTTTTTTCTTTGTAAGGACTTTCAATTTCTCTTTTTATATTTTTCTATCATCAAAAAAATCTTTATAGTTTATAGCTAGCTGAATATTTTGATTTGCAATATATGGCTCGATTTTGAGTCACTTTTGTCATCCCTATTTTTGCTATTATTTAAACTAAATATTACTGTCAGGTAATATGTCGATTTTTGAATGTGTTAAATCTAACTATGACTAATAGCAAAATTTTATCGACGAGTTTAAATTTTTTTCTGAATTAGATTTTCATTAACTGTGATTTATTTATTTTTAACACAGTACTTCATTTATTTATTCCCAACATTTTTCCCTAATATATTCTATTATTGTAGGAATTAATGGTGTTATTTACAATAATTTGAGAAATTACTGTAATGAGTATAGATAAAGAAAAATATTTGTCACCAATTTGGCTAAACGTTTAACCATTTATAACGAGCTAAAAGCCAGATTGAATATGGTGTGTTAGCCCAATGCTTTTAACCACGGAATATATTTATTTGGATAATGATGAGAATATTAAGGGCTAGGCGTCTATTAGTTAAAAAATGTAGTAATCATTTTATAAATCAAAAAGTTATTTAATATACTTTTCTTCAATCGAATGGAAAAGTAGAAAGCGTGACACGCACTTTAATGGTGATGTGTATAATCAGCAAATAGTTGTTATAAAATATAGAAAATGAAAAGGTTAAGTAGTTTATTAACGTTTATAATACGGTTAAACTACATAAAAGGATTTCGAGTAAAACGCCTTATGTTTTTTTAGAAGATTATTTTAATCATGAAGTGCAAACAATCCAGTGTTTTTCTACATAGCGGCAACTGCGCTTAGTAATTTACTCAATAAAATGACGATATTGGGCATTTTATTTATGTCGAAAAAATAAATCATACTGATAGTATTTGTAGTTTGGCTCTAAGCGCTCTCGGCTGTTTTAAAATGCAACTGCAAGTTAAAGATATCTACCAGCTAGAGAAATAAAACTAAAATTAAAATGAATAAACCAGAATTTAATCATCAAATCAATGAATTAATTGCTATTTTGATATCCAAAGGGTTTGTGATAAAAGGCTATAATGACCAACAATTGGCTCAACTTGAACGCCAATATGGTCATCTTCCTGAATATTATAAAATTTTTCTGTCAAAACTGGGGGTTAATGCGGGTGATTTTATGCTCGGTACAGCCGTGTTATTTCATGAAATTGAAGATATAAACCAAGGAACTTTAGTCTTAATGGCTGAAAACAATATTTCTATTCCCAATAATCTCTACGCTTTTTTATTACATCAAGGTTATTCAAGTCTATTCTTTATGGATAGACATGATGATCCTATGGTCTATTGTTATACAGAAGGTGACGTAATAAAGAATTTAAATTACAGGTTTAGCCAATGTATATCGGCTGAAATAGCATTGTATAAAACGTATCAGACAGAGTAAATGATGTTATTTTTATGCCTTAGCGCCTATTAAAATGATGACAAACCTGTTAGGTACTAAAATCATATTGAATAATAAGGTTATGGTTATATGAAATATACTAAAGATGAATATATTCGATTAGGGCGAACATTACAAACAACAATTATCGATGATCTGCCCAATAATGCTTCGCAATTTACCACTATTGCAATAAATTTTAAAAATCAAAAGTATAGGGTTCTTTACGAAGTTATAAAATTAGTAGATGGTGTGGATTTTTTCGACGAACATGAAACAATTATTGATGAAATTCATGAATTCAATTTGTATCAACAAATGATAGATTATTTAGGCTCTATTGGTATTGATATAGATCAATTGGGGCCAGCAAAAGGATCAAAAATAATATTTTGATTTGGGAAAAGTGATAAAGATATTAAGTTCATTTTTTATATAACATTATTTATTTTACACAATTAGTAAATCAATATCATGCTATTACACAGCAAAATAAATATAGAATAATACAACTGAATTTTAGTGATCTCATGCGTCTGAATGTTCTATCATTATCGCCTAATTATGCGATCACCTACTAGTTAAAATCAAACAAAATGGCATTAGTTTTGGTCATGAAGATAAGATTATTTATTGCCTAGTTATCTTACCATCACTGCTAATATGCAATAAGCTAAAATTTATTCTATTTAAAATAATACTATATAAATTATTATTTTGGCAGAATATATTTGCTTTGCAAACTAACGTGATAATATGGATATTTTTAGTATCAAATTCATATGAAGATGAGAAATAAATACGTAACTATTTTTACTATTCAACCAGTTCCTATACTAGAATCATGGAAAAACAATGAAATATTATGCAAAGCTAATTGCTATAGATCCATATATTGAGGAGCAGGCTACTTTTGATTTTGGTCAATATCAACTTTGCTGTTTTATCAATTCTTCCGCTTGTGCGCTAAATCATGGCAATATTTATCTATTAGAACTTAATTTGTGTTTTATTGACGAGATAAATCCTGAACTATCTAGAGATAAGCATTTTTCTATTATGCAACAAGCTGATACTTTTGTTCATCATATTAATGGTTATCTATTTGAAAATAGAGTAGTACTATCGAATCTTGTGTTTCAAGATGATTTATTTTATGATTTTTCTTACTTAAGTGATGATTTTATTAAGTTTAATGTTGATAGGCTTTCTATTGATATTTTAAATAACAAATAAGCTTTTTAGGATAAAGTATGATACAAATGATATCCAATGTTATAGTAAAGCCTTTACCTCTCAGAAAACCTGGCGAAATCTATTACTAGTTGAAGTTGATGGTGTTGGCTGTAATGAAAAACTGAAAGGGGGCTATTTAGAAGCGGCTTTTAGTTATAATGATGATTATATCTTACTTTTTGTGTCGCAAAATGGTGACGCTTGGGAAGAGATTTTATCTATTTATTTACTTGATTTAAAAAGGAATAAAATTGTCGATCGAGCTAGAATTGGCGGTGGCTACTCTTCTTGGTTTGCTGGGTATGGTATTGATGATATTAAAATTTTATCCGATAATACGATAAGTTTTGAATTTATGTCGCTTAAGGATTCTGATGGTTGGTTGCTCGAACTTTTTAACAAACCTATAAAAACCTTTCAGTTTGCACTTAGATATTTACCTTACATCTCCCGTCCAATTTCTTCCCAACGCTATTTTTTGATCAAAAAGAATAAAATACCACTTAAATAGATAAAATACTAAAATCTTTGTATTGAAATACTAGATAGTTGTTAAGATGAAAAATCATTTATAATGAATTATCTATATATTTTTTGCATATTGGTAATCAATATAGCGATGATCGTTGTTGTGAGTTAGGATTTATCTTTAAATAACAATTCTATTTACCTTACAATATTATTAAAGAGGCGAAATGGTAGCTAAAATCATTCTGCAAGATACGTTCAATGAGCAAGATTTTCTATGGTTTGCCGAAAAGTGGCAGCAAAATGCATCGATCATCATTGAATCAATATTACAACATAACGACGCAAAAAATCGTATTTTTAACTTTGCCTTAAATTATATTCCAGATTCATTTGCCGAAGCAGTGATTGATATTTTTCTGGAAGATAGTGATTTTATTATTAGTGATGAGGATCTGCTAAAATGTGTAAGGCAAGGCTCCATCGGTTTAAAACAGAGCATACGTTATCGAAAAAAGACACCTCAATATATTCTTAATTTATGTAACCAAGAATAATCAACGCATTACTAATATCAAGGAATATAAAAGATGCTAGATTTTTCCTACTTATCAGATCAAAAAGACAGTAAGCCATCTCTTGTTTTAAGTGATAAAAAAGAGCAATTACTTGAGCAAGCTTTTATCGATTTAAAGCGGAAAACTGGCATCATAATTGATGCTTATGGTCGATGTAGAATCTATCCTAATCATCAAAGAATATTAATTAACTTGTTACAAAACATCACGACAACGAAATCCAAAGCTAATCATGTGGCTTAAGCAAGCCGTGCGTGAAAAAGAAGTTATTATTGCTGATGGTGATTAAATGAATACATTACTTATTGAGATATACTGACAATCATTTAATATGCCATTACACTGATATCTACATATTGAAAAGATATTAATTTTTTGGAGAAAATGATGAATTTTATTACTATACGAGATATGCTTTCTAACATAGAAAACATGCCATACAGTTTTTTTTATCTTCCCGCTGATCACTCATCTTGGACACTTGATACCCAAGGAATTTTTAGTCTTGAGGATGAAGATATTTTAGATGATTGTGATTCAAACCTGCCTAAACAAGCTATACAAGAAGGTTGGATACCAACCCTAGAAAAAGCCGAGATTGAAGATATTATTAGTGTGGCTAACAATGAATTAGATAATCCAACATTAGAGGATTTATTTAGCTCTTTTGTCTTTTATTTTGAAAACGATGCTTTCTTACAATACGCTAATTAAGCTAGCTAAAAAATTATGTACTTTGTTTTTGGTCACCGATAGCGTAAGTAAGTTAATCTTTTATAGTATTCAAGTATGATGATTTTTGACAATAAAAAAACAGTTGATTTGCTATCACACTTATCGAATAGACTTAATCAAATAGGGATTTTTTTACAATCGAATATTGCTAGGCAGTTTAAATTAACGGATATGGCTAGTTATGTGCATGTTAATATCTTAAAACAGCGAATTTATCTGCGTTTCAAATTATCAATTAACAGTATGGAACTATTTGATAATGATATTGTTAATATTCGCCTAACAAATAATAAGATACATGTAACTTGCTTTGTTTACTCAAATTATGGCATGGATAAAGTGATGGAATATCAAGATAATATTGATAATTTTGAGTCGACTATTGTCGACAACATTTCTCTTAAATTGTTGTCATGTATTAAATCACATATTAATTTTATTACATAATACTATGTTGCAATGAGAATGGATCAGATAGGATAGCAAAAAATGAACGAAATATGGGTATTTAATGGTGCAGGTGCAAGTTTTCCTGCTGGTGTATTCACCTCGTTAACTGAAGCTAAAACTTGGATTGAAAAACATCAATTAACTGGTGTGTTAACCCGTTATCCAGTGAATACTGGGGTGTATGATTGGGCGATTGCTAATGATTTGTTTACTGCCAAACAAACGTGGCATACCAAGCCTGCTTTTATTGAATCTTTTACTTGTGCCTCAATGGAACACTACCATTTTGAAGCAGGACAGCAGCAATAGCGTTAAAACAAAAACAGTACTAATCATTAAAGCTATTCTGAAAACACTGAGTTATTGACACAATATACCATTTAAAACATTGACAAAGAAAGGAAATAAGTGGTGGAAAAATTTATCATATTACTTAAAAAAAAGGGAATAAATTATTTTATTAAAAACAATAAAATAATCATTGATGGTAATGTGGACTTATATCATACAAATATTAAGGCACTTCCTAATAATTTATCAATTAGTGGACATCTAAATTTAGCTCATTCACATATAGAAGAATTACCTCAAAATTTAGTGATTGGTGGTAATCTAAATTTAAGTTATACCCATATCCAAACATTGCCTGATAATCTATCAGTTGGTGGTGATTTATATTTAGCTTACAGCGATATTAAAACATTACCTAACACTTTTTTTTGTGGAGGCAATTTAGATTTAGACTCATCAAAAATAGAATCATTACCTGATAATTTAATCGTACTTGGTAACTTAATTTTGCAATATACTAAGATAAAAACATTACCTGAACATATCACAGTTAAGGGAAATTTAAATTTATACGATACTCAAATTGAAGTATTACCAACATATTTATCAATTGGTGGAGGATTAGATTTAAGATATACAAATATCACAAGTTTACCGGAAAATTTCTCTATTAATGGTAAGTTAGCATTAAGTGGCACTAAATTAACAAACCTGCCTGAAGACCTTTCTGTTTCTGGAAGTTTAGAACTTGAAAATACCGAAATTAGAACATTACCACGTAATCTGACTGTAGGTGGTGATCTAGATTTATTTCACACGCAAATCAATAAATTATCAGAAAATTTATCAGTTGGAGGTTATTTAAGTTTACAAAATCTAAAAATTAATACCTTGCCTGAAAATTTAACCGTAAATGGAACTTTATACATTGATGCGACAGATATTAAACGATTACCAGAAAGTTTACAGGTAAATCATGTATTGATTTTAGATATCGAAAAAATCGAAAATATTGTTTATTATAAAAATCTTGAAGGGTTTGCTTCAACAATTTTTGCTTGTTGGATCAATAATGAATTTACTATTGTTGCTGCTCGTTTTTTAGGTGCACTTAAAACATTTGAAGAACATGTTGATAAAAATGAATCCTATGAAAATGCAATCAATTACAAAACCGCAGCTAGGGAATGTGTAAAAAAATTAGCTAAAAAACTGAATAAACCTTTTCATCTAACAGCCCATTAGCTGTCTGATAATTATGGTAAAACCTAAAATATTACCCAAACTATTTTGTAAATATATAAGATAATATCTTATTATTCACTGTCTAATAAGGTATTTAAATTTATGGCGCTAGATTTTATTATCGACTTTGACAATCAGCAATCGGCAACATTCACCATGAGCGAAGATCTCCATGGAAAAATATTTAGTACATCAACCTGCTGGAAGAGCCTTAAACAATTAAAAAAAATTCGTGACTATTACACCGTTAATGTTGTGTTTAATGCTAGCAATTTGGCAATATTGATAACTGATTTAACGCAAATTATGCCACAAATTGAAAATTTTACTCCTGAACTGCAACGGATGATCATCACGCTTAAACAAAAAAATATTAAACAATTACGTGTTACTGGTGATTAACTATTTAGTTATTGAATAATGGATATCAAATACTTAGCCATACGTTTTAGTAATAAAACTTATTATGATGGGGATAACACCACTCAATGTCAGCCGAGTTTAGATTAGTATTTATGAATCACACATGGTATCAGCAAAATGCCTGTGAGATTGCCAATAAAATTTTATCATTACCCACTTATATTGCTAAAAATAGCGCATACTGTTTATCAGGCTCATCATATTGGGATAATGATAAGAGTAGATTGTTCGATGTCAGACTATTTTTGGAAGATACTCAAATTTTTATTGAAATAAGTGCTCATCCGCCTAGGATCGAAAAAGATTTAGCTCAGTTATTTACATGGATAAGAAGTCAGACTGAGATTAAAATATTAGATGACGATGGACAAATGTCAGGGTGGTAAGTCATGATCGCATTGAATGCTAACATTATTAGCTATAAATCAATAGGAAATATTCAAATAGGTGATAACATTCTCAGCTATATGGATGAAATGTATCAACGTTTTGACATTAAGTGTCAAGAATGTGAATTGTATTCTCCACCTAGTGAGCAAAATAGATGGTGCTTCTATTCGTTAAACGATGGCACATTGACAATCACTACCACATTTGACGGCAACATTATTGGAATAGGATGCAACCAAAATTATCAAGGCAAATATTTGAATAAATATCAAAATGAGTTATATGCTGGCATTACCATGGAAGAACTATGCTATCTTACTAAGTTTCGACACCTCTTACTTGGTATGTTGATTGTTGATGATGATTATGGTCTATCTTTTACACTACCTTCACCTTATGATGAAATCGCTGACAATTTAGAAGATATCCCCTATGATTTAAAACTTAATGAAATTTACGTCACGGATTATTCTCAATGGCAGCTCAAGCCACAGAAAAAGAAAACCCCGAAAAAACGCCGTATACCCAAACCTTATTCTTATTTTTAGTGTTAGTTTAAAAATGAGTTAATCAAACTAATATAATTATTCAATTGATAACATGCTAAAAAAGCCCTATTGAAGCTGTTCGTCGCCGTAACCCATAAAAAGGAATATTAAACCATCAATGATGGCATTAAACGTCTAGTTAAAGTTGAAGAATCCATTGCGTATAAAACATTCAGCATGATTTTATCCGCCAGTTTTGTACTCTTTATGGGGCACTTACACAACTGTTCACTAGTTAAATTATATTTTTTGTAAAAAATATTCAGGATTCTATACCGTTTCATGATTAATTAAGAAGTCACAGTCTCTATTTGGTAAAACGTATGATCATCATTGTATCAATAAACAATACCAGAAATTCGCCTGACCGCAAATGACTGGGAAATCTGAAAGCGATTGGGACTTTAATAAAGACGTAGTATTTACTTGTTAAATTATATTTTTGTAAAAAATATTCAGGATTCTATACCGTTTCATGATTAATTGAGAAGTCACAGTTTCTATTTGGTAAAACATATGATAATCAGCCTATCTTAGTTAATGTTTTAAATTGGCGATAATAAAATTGCGTTTTTATACTAAAATGCCGTGTTACCTGAAATTTTTTATATCAATATCATTTTTGAGTATATTCAACATAAATCAGGCTGTCATAAATTTATTTTTTTGATATATGTCAAACTTTATGAATTCATATCTGTTTTTCCCTTTATTTCCATGTCATTAAAGATTATCATTACAAATTATAGGGATGTTAATAGATTCCAATATAACAAATCAAATAATGTAATGTCAGCTTTTTAAGGAGTCCATATGCTATTTAACCGTAGACAGTTCTTTAAGATCTGCGCTGGTGGTATGGCAGGAACAACGGTTGCCACACTAGGACTAGCTCCTAATATGGCGCTCGCACAAACTCGCCAATTTAAATTACTCAAATCAAAAGAAACCCGTAATAACTGTACTTACTGTTCAGTTGGCTGTGGAATGCTACTTTATAGCCGTGGAGATGGTGCAAAAAATGCTGAATCATCCATATTCCACGTTGAAGGTGATCCAGATCATCCTGTTAGTCGAGGTTCGCTTTGTCCTAAAGGCGCTGGTGTACTTGACTATATCAAAAGTGAACAACGCGTCAAATACCCTGAATACCGCGCTCCAGGCTCTGATAAATGGCAAAAAATTAGTTGGGATGAAGCTGTTGACCGCATTGCTCGCTTAATGAAAGCTGACCGAGATAAAAACTTTATTGAAAAAAACGAACAAGGAACGACAGTTAATCGCTGGACAACAACAGGCTGGCTTGTTACCTCTGCTGCGAGTAATGAAACAGGTTGGCTGGCATTTAAAGTTGCACGTGCATTAGGCATGCTAAGCCTTGAAACCCAAGCAAGGGTTTGTCATGGTCCTTCTGTATCAAGTTTAGCCGCCACTTTTGGTCGCGGTGCTATGACTAACAATTGGAATGATATTAAAAATGCCAATGTTGTTATTGTAATGGGGGGGAATGCGGCCGAAGCTCATCCTGTTGGTTTTAAATGGGCCATAGAAGCAAAAATTAATAATGGTGCAGAACTGATTGCCATTGACCCACGTTTTCATCGAACGGCTTCGGTTGCCGATCACTATGTACCGATTCGCTCAGGATCTGATATTGCATTTTTGCTCGGTATTATTAATTATCTTATTACCAATAACGAAGTTAACTTTGACTATTTAGTGACCCATAGTAATGCAAGTTTAATTGTTCGTGATGATTTTAATTTTGATGCCAATAGTGGGTTATTTAGCGGTTATGATTCAGCTAATCGCCAATATGATCCAACCAGTTGGGCATATCAAAAAGATGAAAATGGTTATGCGCTTCGAGATAAAACACTCAGCCATCCTCGCTGCGTGTGGAATCTACTTAAAAACCATGTCAGTCGTTATACGCCTGAAATGGTAAATAAAGTGACAGGAAGCCCAATTGAAGGTTTTTTACATGTTTGTCGCTCACTTGCAAGTACCAAAACCCATGATAGAGCAGCCACCTTTTTATATGCATTAGGATGGACTCAGCATACTTATGGTTCACAAATTATTCGTACGGCTGCGATGATTCAGCTTATCTTAGGTAATATTGGCGTAATGGGTGGTGGAATTAATGCATTACGAGGCCATTCCAATATTCAAGGTTTAACTGATGTTGGTTTATTATCAAATCGCCTGCCCGCTTATCTTGATTTACCTAAAGATTCTCAAGTTTCACTCGAACAGTATTTAGAGGAAAAAACGCCCAAACCTCTAGGACCAGACGAAGTTAATTTTTGGGCTAATTACCCAAAATTCTTTGTCAGTTTTATGAAATCAATGTATGGTGATAAATCAACTCAAGATAACAATTGGGGATTTGACTGGTTACCAAAATGGGATAAAACCTATGATGTATTAAGATTCAGTAAAATGATGCGTGATGGTCAAGCCAATGGTCTTATTTGCCAAGGTTTCAATCCCCTTGCAGCGCTACCAGATAAAAATAGTATCCGTAACGGATTATCCAACTTGAAGTTTTTAGTGAGCATTGACCCTATGCCAACTGAAACGGCAGAGTTTTGGAAAAATCATGGTGAATCGAATGATGTCGATCCAAGCCAAATCCAGACAGAAGTTTTTAGGCTTCCTGTAAACTGTTTTGCTGAAGAAAATGGAACTATCGTTAACTCTTCGCGTTTACTGCAGTGGCACTGGGCTGCAGCAAGACCGCCTTATGAGTCATTATATGATCCAGAAATCATCGCTCGTATCTTTCTTAGAATGAAAGAGTTATATGCCGAAGAAGGGGGGGCATATCATGAGCCAATCAATAACTTAGTTTGGAATTATCAAAATCCAGAAGGCCCTGCTGCAGAAGAGCTAGCGCAAGATTATAATGGGCGAGCCCTTGCTGATCTCACCGATGCCAATGGCAATGTTATCCTTAAAAAAGGTCAGCTATTAAGTGGTTTTTCTCAATTAAAAGCAGATGGAACAACTTCATCAGGAATATGGATATTTTGCGGTTCATGGACAGAGCAAGGTAACCAAATGGCAAGGCGCGATCCTAGCGACCCGTCAGGTAAAGGTATTCATGCCGGATGGGCTTGGGCATGGCCGATGAATCGGCGTGTACTTTATAATCGTGCTTCAGCGGATGAAAACGGCAAGCCATGGGATCCCAAACGCGTACTGGTAAAATGGAATGGTTCAAGCTGGGACGGTAATGATGTTCCTGATTTTACCGCAACGTTATCACCAAGTGCTGGAGCGGGAGCTTTTATTATGAATAACGATGGTTTAGGCGGATTGTTTTGTTTAAATCGATTAGTCGATGGTCCGTTCCCTGAGCATTATGAACCGTTTGAAACACCAATTACCAATAATCCATTACATCCAAATCAAGTGAGCAGCCCTGTGGCGCGCGCATTTAAAGAGGATTTGGCTCGTTTAGGAAATGCCAGTGAATTTCCTTATGTTGGTACCACTTACAGTATCACTGAACATTTCCATTTTTGGACTCAACATGCCAGACTGGCTTCTATTACTCAGCCAGAACAGTTTATTGAGCTTAGCGAAAACTTAGCCAATAAAAAAGGCATAAAACTAGGCGATACCGTAAAAGTGACTTCATATCGCGGTTATATCAAAGCTAAAGCTGTTGTGACAAAGCGCCTTCCGACATTAACTGTTGATGGTAAAGAAATCGAGACTATTGGAATTCCTATTGTTTGGGGATTCACAGGTCAGACGAAGAAAGGATTTTTGGTGAATGAATTAACGCCACATTTAGGTGATGCCAATTCACAAACGCCAGAATATAAATCATTCTTAGTCAATATTGAAAAAGTGACCAGTGCGGCATAGGGAGGAAGATAAATTATGTCATTACAAACACAAGATATTATTCGCCGCTCGGGAACCAATTCGTTAACGCCAGCGCCACGAGCACGCGACTACCAACAAGAAGTGGCTAAATTAATTGATGTAACCACATGTATTGGCTGTAAGGCTTGTCAAGTTGCGTGTAGCGAATGGAATGATCTTCGTGCCGAAGTGGGTAATACTGTCGGCGTTTATGATAATCCGGCTGATTTAGAGCCGAAAGCATGGACAGTGATGCGGTATTCAGAAGTTGAGGTTAACGGCAAATTTGAATGGCTGATTCGTAAAGATGGCTGTATGCACTGTTCTGATCCTGGTTGTTTGAAAGCCTGCCCATCAGAAGGCGCTATTATTCAATACGCCAATGGTATTGTTGATTTTCAATCGGAACACTGTATTGGTTGTGGTTATTGTGTCGCAGGTTGCCCGTTCAATATTCCTCGAATTAGTAAAGAAGATAATCATTCTTACAAATGTACTTTATGTGTGGATCGCGTTGCGGTTGGGCAAGAGCCTGCTTGCGTTAAAACCTGTCCAACTGGTGCTATTCACTTTGGTACTAAACAAGATATGATTCGTCATGCTGAAAATCGAATTGTAGACTTGAAAAAACGCGGTTTTGAACATGCTGGTCTTTATGATCCTCAAGGTGTTGGTGGTACTCACGTTATGTATGTTTTACACCATGCTGATCAACCAGAGCTGTATCACGGCCTACCAAAAGACCCTCACATTAGTGAAATCGTCAAATTTTGGAAAGGTATTTGGAAACCGTTATCCGCAGCTGCATTTGTTGCAACATTTGGAGGGTTGCTTTTTCATTACATGGGGGTTGGTGCAATTGAAGTGGATGAAGATGACATAGAACAAGAAGAACAAGCTGATAGGCAAGCGCGAAAACGTTTAGGATTACCCGTTTTTGGTCGCAAAAATAGTGCTAATTCATCACAACAGGAGAATCAACATGAATAAAAAAGGCATGATTTTAAGAACACCACTTATTGTTCGTTTTTGTCACTGGTGTATGGTGTGTCTATTTATTCTTACTGCACTATCGGGCTTATCCCTGTTTTTTCCATCAATTAAACTGTTTGGTTTATTCCTTGGTACACCACAATTAGTGAGGGCATTACACCCAATTATTGGTTGTGTTGTTTTTGTCTTACTGATGTTTATGTTTTTAAAGCTTGCTCGTCATAATATACCTAACAAACAAGATATTGTATGGTTAAAAAACTTTAAAAGCGTCATTATGGGCAAAGAAGAAGGTATTCCAATTGGCAAGTATAATGTCGGTCAGAAGTTTTTATTCTGGTGCATTATGAGCTTAATTTTTGTATTGTGTATTACTGGGCTAATCATGTGGCGCCGATATATTTCTGATTATTTTCCAGTACAGGTTGTACGTATTGCGATATTCTTCCACTCGTTTGCCGCTATTGCTTTAATTTTACTTGCTATTGGCCATGCTTATATGGCAATTTGGGTTAAAGGCTCTATTAAAGGGATGATAACAGGTTACGTATCACGTGCTTGGGCACGAAAAAATCATTCTACTTGGTATGAGGAAGAAATGGAAAAAGTTTATCAAAATGAACTAAATGCAAAGGCCAAATCTGAAGCTGAATCTACAGACGTTGAGCACAAGCCAGCATAGTCGTTCACCTCTATCTGTAATTGTATTTTCCGCTGATAGTTACTATCAGCGGAGTTATCTTAAAAGTAAAAATCAGTGATAAGTGAAATCACAATCAATGAGCATTTATAATGAGTATCAAAATCATCCCTCAAGATCAACTTGAACTACAAGCGACAAACTCAGTTATTAAACAAATTCCATTACTCTTTTATCCATCGCCTAAAACGCTGTATATTCGTCGAGCAGAGCGTTTAACGAGCCTTGCAAACAATAGTCCTATTAGTGATTATTTGAAATTTTGTGCAATAATCGCTGAAAAACAAGCGAATTTAATTAAAAATAAGCCTATAGATATTGATGTATCGTGTTTATTAAACAGCGATCACCCGCCACTTAGTTTAGCTAATTTACCACTTCAAAACACTTGGCAAGATTACTTAACTGCATTATTGAACTCATTTTCTGATACAACGCAGCAAATCACTTTAGTCATAGATCAGCTAAAAAAAAATAGTTCTCTAGAATTACAAGATAAAGCATTGCATTTACTTAAAGGAGAATTTGATCGAGTCGATGGCAATGAAACAATATTTATTTGGTCATCATTATCGGTTTATTATTGCCAACTTGCCAGCCAGATTAAAGGTAAAGCTATCGCAGAAAATACCGATAAACTTTGGTTGTGTCCTGTTTGTAATAGCATGCCAACAGCTAGCGTGATTCAATTAGGTAGCCACAATGGTTTGCGCTATTTGCACTGTAGTTTATGTGAAAGTGAATGGTATGTACCTAGAGTTAAATGTACTTGTTGCGATAACATGAAAGACATACAATATCTCTCACTAGAAAAGGAACTCGCAGCAACAAAAACTGAGTGTTGTGACGTTTGCCATAGTTATCTAAAAATACTTGATCAAGACAAAGACCCTCATATTGAAGCCATCGCTGATGATATTGCCTCATTGATATTAGATATTAAAACAGAAGAAGAAGGTTTTGCAAAAAGTGGTATAAACCCTTTTATATTTGCTAAATAAAAAACTTATATACTGATACCTATAAAAAATAAGTTTTATGGGGATCAGCATATAAAATTTATTCAAAATAATTAATTATTTAAATTATATTGCGATGATGGTATTAGTTTATATAATAATTAATTAACAAATACAACTTAACTTTTTTGATTAATAAAGCTAGAATAGAACCATTGTACTAGTTTACGAGTTCGACTTATGAAACGCTTTATTTTATTAATCATAATTTTGTTTACACCTTTTTTGAGTTTCGCAAATACAATAAAAAATGTCGCTATTACGGCGATTGTTGAACATCCTTCATTAGATCAAATTCGTGATGGTGTTAAAGATGAATTGGCAGAAAACGGCTATAAGTTAAACGACAATTTAACGGTGCAATATAAAAGTGCACAAGGAAGCAGTGCTACAGCAGCCCAAATAGCTAGACAATTTGTCGCCACTAAACCAGACGTCATTGTGGCAATTGCAACACCAAGCGCTCAAGCAACTGCCGCTGCAACCAAACAAATCCCAGTCGTATTTTCCGGCATTACCGACCCTATCGCGGCTAAATTAGTTAAAAACTGGCAACCAACAGGCACAAACATCACCGGTGTCTCTGATTATCAAGAGATGGGTCCACAAATCGACTTTATGAAGAAAATCGTCCCTAATGTCAAATCGGTAGGCTATATTTATAGCCCAAGCGAAATTAATTCAACTGTCGTGTTAAAAAATCTACAAAAGCTTTTATCTCAACAAAATATTGCTTTGTTTGCAGTGCCTGCCCAACGAACTGCGGATATTTCAACAGCTGTTAATACATTAAAAGGTAAAGTTGATTTAATCTATACAACAACCGATAACAATGTTGTTTCAGCTTATGAGTCTTTAGTCAAATTTGCGAATGAAAATAAAATCCCACTTTTAGCTTCGTTCCCTGATGCAATCGAACGCGGAGCTGTTGCAGCATATGGTATGAGTTACTATGATGTAGGACGTCAATCAGGTAAACTAGTTGTTCGAATATTAAAAGGTGAAAAGCCAGGAAGTATTACCCCAGAAATAGGGCAAGCCCTACGCCTTGTCATCAATATTGAAGCTGCTAAAAAACAAGGAATAACCTTGCCTTCTGACGTTATTCAATCCGCTTACAAAGTCATAGGCAATAATTAAGCCCAACTCCACTAGAATAAATCAAGAACTTTGCTCATTTAGTGAAGTGGGCAAAGGGAAAATGGTACAAATCCCCCCCCCTTTTAACCAATTAATATAACCTATAATTCTTGCCATCCAATAACTAGATTAGTATCACTTAACATAGTATGCCGATATGACAGCAAATTACTGATAAGTGTAATAAAATATTTACAGTTATAACGGTTTTTACGCTAGAAAATTATCTATTTTTGCTTTATAGTAGCTCAACATTTAGCTTGGTTGTAAAAAAAATATTACAGGAGTGCCTTATGCGTAATTCTATTATTAAACTTTTTATGCTACTTAGTTTATCGTTTGCAGCATTCTACTCTTCAGCTGATCCTAAAACTGAACAAAAATTTGTTGCTATTACAGCAATCGTTGAACACCCAGCATTAGATAATGTACGCAAAGGTGTTGAAGATGAGTTAAAGGACAATGGTTACATTGCGGGAGAAAATTTAAAATTACAATTTTCAAGCGCACAAGGTAGTAGTGCCAATGCGGCCCAAATTGCGAAACAATTTGTAGCAAGTAAACCAGATGTTATCGTCGGAATAGCCACGCCAAGTTCACAAGCATTAGTTGCGACAACAAAACGCATTCCGATAGTTTTCACTGCCGTTACCGATCCAGTGGTAGCCAAATTAACACCAAGTTGGGATGCATCAAAAACAAATGTGACAGGTGTATCTGATGCCTTATCACTTGATGCTCAAATTGACCTGATGCTAAAAATTAAACCTGATGCTAAAAATGTTGGTTATGTTTATAGTCCAAGCGAAACTAATTCAACCCTCATACTAAAACAATTGCAGGTTGAACTAGAAAAACGAGGTATGAAAATTATTGCCGCTCCAGCCCAGCGCACTTCTGATATATCAACAGCAGCGAGAAGTTTAAAAGGTAAGGTAGATATGATTTATACTACTACTGATAATAACGTAGTTTCTGCTTATGAAGCTTTAGCTAAAGTGGCTAATGAAAGTAAAATCCCACTTATTGCTTCTAATCCTGAATCGGCAGAACGTGGCGCAATTGCCGCTTTAGGTATGAGTTATTATGATCTTGGTCGCCAAGCTGGTAAAATTGTTATCCGCATACTTAATGGTGAAAATCCAGGCGATATTGCACCACAAGTAGGCAATATCACTCAATTAACAATAAATAAAAAAGCGGCTGAACGGCAAGGTGTTATATTATCTGAAAATGTATTAAAATCAGCGACCAAAATTGTCGAAAAATAAATTTACTATTTTCTAACTCAATCGCCAACTTTGGCGATTAACTTTAATGGATTTTTTCATGTCTTTTGAATTTTTATTAGGCTCAATTGGAATAGGACTTATTTATGCACTAGTAAGTTTAGGTGTATTTATCTCCTTCCGTTTACTTGATTTTCCCGATCTTACCGCAGATGCGAGCTTCCCTCTTGGTGGCGCAGTATGTGGATTGTGCATTTATGTAGGCATCGATCCTTGGATCGCAACATTATTTGGTATGCTTGCTGGCTGTTTTGCTGGTGCCATGACAGGAATACTGTATGTGAAGCTCAATATTCTTCAATTATTATCAAGTATTATTGTTATGATAGGGCTCTATTCTATTAATTTAAGGATATTAGGTATAGGGCCTTATGTGATGGATGAAACAACTCGACTAGCTGGTTCACCTAATCTTTCTTTACTTGATGCCAAAACAATATTTTCACCATTTATTGCTGAAGACTACAGTAATCAATATTTTGTACAACCCCTTATGATATTAGGATTTGTGCTTGTATTTTGGATGTTACTAAATCTATTTTTAAGTACCCAAAAAGGACTAGCCTTAAGAGCAACAGGGACTAATCCTCGAATGGCAAAATCTCAAGGCATACCGACAGATAGCATAACCATTTTGGGTATGGCCATCTCAAATGGTTTAATTGCGTTAGGTGGATCCCTTTTTGTGCAAACGCAAGGTAGTGCTGATATTACCATTGGTGTTGGTACAATTGTAATTGGTCTTGCCTCGATTATTATTGGTGAAAGCCTATTCCCAGCTAAACGTATTTGGGCTGTGATGCTAGCCGTTATTTTCGGTTCTATTTTATATCGTTTATTCATTGCTTTTGCACTTAGTAATGAGTTTTTACAAGAAATCGGTGTCGGAACAGAAGATCTCAATCTAATCACAGCAATACTTGTTGTGCTAGCTCTAGTTGTGCCTAAGCAATTAAAAAAACACGCTAAGATAAGAGGGAAGTAAGCATGATTAAAGTAGAACAATTGCAATTAACCTTTAATCGAGGTACTCCTATTGAAAATCATGTCTTACGAGGGTTAAATCTCAATATTAGTCAGGGCGAATTTGTCACTATTATAGGCAGTAATGGAGCGGGGAAAAGTTCGTTGCTTAATGTGATTAGTGGCGATTTACTTGTTGACTCAGGCCATATTGTCATTAATGGTCAAAATGTAACTCGCTGGCCAGCATGGAAAAGAGCTGGTATGGTGGCTCGTGTATTCCAAGATCCTATGGTTGGAACTTGTGAAAATTTAACTATCGAAGAAAATCTTGCTATCGCTTATAATCGTGGACATCGTTTTAGGCTATCTTCAGCTCTTAATTACGAAATCAGATCAATATTTAAAGAAAAATTGGACACATTAAATTTAGGTCTTGAAAATCGGTTATCAGATATGATGGGATTACTTTCTGGTGGTCAAAGGCAAGCTATTAGTTTGTTAATGTCAACTTTACAGCCATCTAAAATATTATTGCTTGATGAACATACAGCAGCACTTGATCCCAAAACTGCACAGTTTGTTTTAGAACTCACCAATGAAATTGTTTCAAAAAATCAATTAACGGCCATGATGGTGACTCATTCAATGAAACAAGCATTAGAGTATGGCACTAGAACAGTGATGCTTCATCAAGGGCAAGTAGTGCTTGATGTATCTGGAGAACAACGAGCTAAATTAACTGTAACTGATTTATTAGATATGTTTGAAAAAACGCGCGGTGAAAAAGTTACTGATGATGCGTTACTTTTAGGTTAACGAAAAATCAAAAAGCAATATTTCTATCAAAAATATTGCTTTTTTATACTTATTGCTACAAATTTTATTCTGGTCACATCGTGTTATGCATCGAGCCATTATATTTACTTCTTATTACAAATTGTAATAAAATAACCTATGTTTGAGTATAAAACGTTTCATAATATCAAAGAAATAATATTAAATTATCAATCATTGAGTCTCAAAATCAATAAATCCAAAAATTCTAATTAGCTATTTTTAATAACCAATTAATATGATTTCAATTGTTGGCGAACCGCCATCAAGGCAAAGCCTAATAAATTTTTACCTTGCCATGTCAAAGGATTATCTATATTAGGAGTATCTTGCGCTAAACCGATTCCCCAAATTTTATCAACGGGACTGGCTTCAACTAAAACTCTTTGTTGAGTTGATGATAAAAAATCAGCTAATTGTCGATTCTGAGAAAATTTAGCGAAGTTACCCTCTATAACAATAGATAAACATTGTTCATCCCATGTTTTATCAACAAATCCTCTGACTTGGCGCCCCAATGACTTAGCAAGGCCTGGGCTGTTAGCTTTAAGAATTTCTTGTAATATCTTTTTATCATCAAATAATCTTGCTTTCGCTGCCATCATATAATGTTCTGCTGTAGCATAATAAATATCATCAACAATAAATCCGCTAGGGTACCATTGGCTAAAGCAAGCTTTGGTAATTATAGAGGAAGGCTCTCTTTGGTTATGCCCCCAAAAATATACATATTTAAACCTTTCTCCTGCTCTATAACGTTGGCATAACTCATCAATATCCACAATCTCTCCTTATGTATAATAAACGATGTATTATCATTGTTATATTTATTAAAAAGTAATAAAAAACGCCCTCAATTGCATAAGAAAGGCTATATAAATAATATTATCATAATGAGTATAAATTTTTGTTTATAAAAATGGCAAGATTAGTTATTTGCTTCAAGCTGCGATGTTTTTCTCTTTTTCTATTGAATATGTTCGCTCAAAAGTTATTGCTATAGCTCGATATCAATCGCCCTTTGTCAGTATTAAACTAATCAATAAGATAAAAATGTAGGTATACGATTAAATGGTTTATTAAAGGTTCTTAATGAACTCATTTCGTTGCGTAAGGATAGGAATTATTCGTGTTATTTATTGTAATTTTTCAACTAATATTTTATCGCATCCAAAGGTTGATATTGCGATTAATCTAGCATCACAATATGCCGATAAATGAGTGAGGTTAATGAGGTAAACAGAGATGCAAGGCTATGCTTTGTTACAAACAAATCATAGCCGATGCGTTAAAACAGAGTGAATATTCCCTTTTTTGAAATAGTTATTGCCGTCAAACTTCTGACGGCTCATTTTCAAGGGTGATATTAGGATCGTTATACACAGCCATATCCATAAGGCCAATTTCACGATCAGTTGCCACAGCCGCTGTCATGGCGCCAGATACATTGGCTAAAGTTCTTGCCATATCAATAATTGGATCCACGGCTAAAACCATCCCAATTAATGGGAAGTATTCAGCCATCCCCATACCAGATAAAACAACGGTTGCGGCAACAGTTGCTGTGCCGGGAATGCCGGCGATGCCGATTGAACCAATAACTACCACAATGACAAGCATAATATAAAATTGGATATTCGTTTCAATGCCAACCATATGGGCTACCATCACGGCAAGTAAAGCAGGAAAAAAACCAGCACAACCGTTCATTCCCATAGTGCTGCCAAGTGAGCCGACTAAATTTGCCGTGCCGGTATTCACTCCCATTCGAACGGTTAACGTTGAAATAGTCATAGGTAGTGAGCCAACTGATGAGCGACTAGTAAAGGCTAATAACCATGTTCCTAATGCTTTTTTGATAAACATGATTGGTGAAATACCATGAATCGAGACAATGGCGACATGCACAATTAGCATAATCAATGTGGCAATATAGATGGCGGCAACAAAGCTTGAAACCTGAATAATAGCCGGTATTCCATTAGAAATAATAGTGCGAGCCAGTAACGCAATGACTGCGTAAGGCATATATTTAATGATTGTCATCGCAATGGACATTACGATTTTGTAAAGTGCTTCGATAAATGTTTTAAAAAGTGCAATAGGTTGTGGATTCTTCTTTTCCATTCTATTGGCGGCAAGCCCCATTAAAGCCGAGAAAATGACTAATCCAACAATGTTTTCATTTACCATTGATGCAATAATATTACTTGGAATTAGATTCACAAAGGTATCAATAATATTAGTGTATTGTTTTGCTTGGGCTTGATGTACAGGGCTTGAGCTTATTTCACCTAAAGCAAATAGATTCGCTAGCAAAATACCGATGGTACAGGCAATGGCTGTTGTAAACAGTAACCAAAAAATCCCTCTAAATGCAATTTGAGGTAGATTTTTTTTGCCCGAAAAGTCGATAATCACTTTAACAATCGATACAAAAATAAGTGGTATCACTAGCATTCGGATAAAGGCAATAAATGCTCGACCAAATAGCCCATACCATGTTGCGGTTTCCTGCATCCAAATGGTTGATGTATCAGGAAAGCCCGCTACAGCTTGAATGCCTAAGCCAAGCACAGCACCAAGGATTAAGCCAACTAACATACGAATTGAAAAATTGACTTTTTTATCTTGTAACGGTTTCATTACCGCAAAAAAACAGATGAGAAGTAGCCCAATACCAATGAGGGTTTGATAATGAGTTATTGATAGGAACTTTTCAAAAAAAGTCCCCTGAAAAATGGCATCTGACATAATTAGCCTCTCTTTTGATAATTCAATTATCTGGTTAACAATCTATATTTAATCACATGACTTGCTGTTTAACTATAAATACATTAATGCTGCTTATTTGGCTATAGAGCCGGCAATATTTAAAATATCCCAAGGTCTGGAAAAAGGTGGCGCATACAGAAAATCCATCATGGCCAATTCATCAATTTTCACATTCGCCCATATAGCCGTTGCTAACGTGTTCACTCTTAATACCGCGCCCTGCCCACCGGCTATTTGTCCACCTAAAATCACGCGCGTATCGGCATGATAAATAAGTTTTGCTGTTACACTTGTTTGTCCAGCAACATAATTACTGTGATTTTTATCTTTAACCATGACAGTTTTATAGGGGATTGTGGCTTTTTTGGCTTCGTTTTCGGTTAAACCAGTGCGTCCGGCTTCGATATCAAAAACTTTTAACGCTGAAGTGCCAATTGTGCCGGGATATTCGCAATGTCCGCCACCTAAATTTTCGCCTACAATTTTGCCAAGCTTGTTTGCTCCTGTGGCGAGCGGGATATATATCATTGAATGGCTAACTTTATGGTAAAGCGCGACGCAATCGCCAGCGGCATAAATATCGGCAATATTGGTTTGCCCTAAGCTGTTAGTGATTATGGCGCCATTTTCAAGTGTGTTGATGCCAAGATCTTTATAGATATCACTATTTGGTTTTACTCCTGTTGCAATAATAACCATATCAGCGGGATATCGTCCTTTATCGGTAATCACATGCGTGACACTGTGTGAGCCTTCAAAGCCAAGTACTCGTTCTTGCAAGTGTAGGTCGCAATGTTGTTTAATATTTTCTTCAATAAGGTCGGTAATTTGTTCATCAAACGCATCGACAAGGATTCTGTCATCCAATTGGATCAATTTAACCTTTTTTTGTAAGGCGACCAGCGATTCAGCGATTTCAAGCCCAATATAGCCAGCACCGACAACAATAACATTTTGGGTGTTTTGGTCTGATAATACGTGTTTGATTGCTAATCCATCGTGCAGATCGCGTAATGTAAAAATGTTTTTTAGCTGACCATTTTTAAAAGCAGGCATAATAGGACTTGCGCCAACCGCCAGTAATAATTTATCGTAGTTGTCATCAAAGCAATGCCCAGTATTGTGATCTTTAATGGTTAATTTTTTTTGATTAACATCAATCGCCATTACTTCATGTAACGTTTTAATTTCAATACCATCTTTTTGAAATTGTTCTGGTGTTCGAGATATCATTTCATTGGCATCAGTAAAGTGGTTACCAATGAAATAGGGTAAACCACAAGCGCCAAACGAGACAATATTCGATTTCTCATAAATACGGATGGTTGCCTCTGGGTTCATTCTTTTGGCTTTTGCGGCAGCACTTGCACCTGCGGCTTGAGCGCCAATGATGATGATTTTCACTTAATTTTCTCCTCAGTGCTCAGATATTCAATTATTAATAATATCCTATCATACGTCATAAATTATTGGGGAGATAGATAGCTATTTAGCATTAATATTTATTAATTTAAAATTTGAATAATTTGAACGTTAACAATTACCAACTTTGTATCATCTTTTTAAGTCAAATGGCTTTTGTCAAAAAGTTTCAGGAAACTATGTGTTTGAGTATAAGTTTTTAAATATAATTGGTTGAGTATGATTGATTAACGCTACGATTAAATTAATCTGTAAGTCGCTTTCATTTAATGCGGGGATATAATAAAACGTTTTTCCGCCTGCATTAAAAAACAGTTCTCGATTTTCTTCATCAATTTCATAAAGGGTTTCAATACAGTCTACCGAGAACCCCGGGCAGATGACGTGCACGTTTTTAACACCACTTTGTGCCAATGCTTGTAGTGTGTCGCTGGTACTTGGCGTAACCCATTTACCTTTACCAAATTTTGATTGATACGCCATTTGGATTGGTCGATTTATACCATTTGCTCGACATTTTTCGATTAATAACTGCGTGGTCATTTCACAACGTTCAATGTAATCCTCTTTTCGTTTGTGAATATAACGCTCTGGGATACCATGATAAGAAAGTACGAGCACTTCAGGTTCTCCTTGATCTTGAAAAGCCTGTTTAATTTGTAAATAAAGTGCATTGATATAGCTTGGATGATCAGCATAATCACGAATATAACAGATATTATCAATGATTTGATCAGAGGCAATAATCTGTTTGAGTTTATCAAGTACTGCAAGAGTTGTGGTTGTGGAATACTGCGGAAAGAGTGGTAATACGGTAATTTTTGAACATGATCGAAGGTTATTCAATGCCGATTGAATATCCGGTTCACCATAAGTCATGGCTAATTCACATTGTATATTCGGTAAATGACGTTGTAATTTATCACATAATAATCGGCTATAATGCAATAAAGGTGATGCGCCATTTATCCAAATTTTTTGGTAATGGTGAATAATATAAGGTACTCGTTTTGGTATCACAAAGTACTTTAAAATGGGAGACCAAAACAGCTTTGGCAAATCAACCACATGCCGATCGAGCAAAAACTCGGTTAAATACTGCTTTATTGCATCTGGCGTTGCCGAACTTGGCGTGCCTAAATTAACCAATAATAGACCTTGTTTTTTTTCCACAAGCAATCCTTATTTTGCGCAAAGATAATGGTTGATAATGTTAAGCAGCCGATCTAGTGCCCCTTGATTTTGTTTTAATACTTGATATGCCTGTTCGCCAATTTGCTGACTATTACTTTTATTTTCCAAAAGCGTATTAACCGCTGAATAAAGAGCGTCTGCTGAGCTAGTACAAATGATCATCCCGTTAGCTGAAATGAGCTGTTCACAAATAACTTTAAAATTGAAAAAGTGCTCGCCACTAATGATTGGGATGTGGTGAAGTGCTGGCTCTAATGGGTTATGCCCACCATGCTTCACTAAACTACCACCAACAAAGGCAATATCGGCAATGCCATAAAGTTCTATTAACTCTCCCATTGTATCGCCCAAAATGACTTGTGTTTGTTTAGTCGGAACTTGGTTGCTACTGCGGTTAATATAATTTAACCCACGGTCATTAATTAATTTTTCGACGGTTTTAAAGCGTTCAGGGTGGCGGGGAACAACGATTAATAACAAATCAGGGCATGTTTTTAATAATCGTTCAAAGGCAGACAAGATGATTTCATCTTCGCCACTATGTGTACTTGCAGCAATAAAGACAGGGCGATTTAATTGCCATTGTTGTTTTAGCATTGCAATTTTTTGCTGCTGTTGAGCCGTTAAATCAATATCAAATTTAATACTGCCGGTTATGGCTAAATGATCACTCGGCAAACCCAGTGATACAAAACGCTCACCGTCTTGCTTATTTTGTGCGGCAATGGTGCTGATTTTTGATAGTAAATGGCTAATCGCTCGTCCTAGTTTGCGATATCGGTTAGCTGATCGTTCTGATAATCTAGCGTTGGCAAGAACCAGCGGAATATTTCGTTTGTAACACTGACAAATAAAATTAGGCCAAAGCTCAGTTTCCATAATAATCACTAATTTTGGCTGAACTATTTTTAAAAAACGATTTATTGCGCAAGGTAAATCATAAGGTAAATAGACATGATGAACACTATCACCGAGTAACGATTTCACTCGCTCTGAGCCTGTTGGCGTCATTGTGGTCACAGTGATAGGTAAATTAGGATATTGTTGTTGCAATGCTTTGATTAGTGGAATAGCGGCAATCGTTTCCCCCACTGATACGGCATGCAGTAAAATACCGTTAGATTCAACTTTATTTTGGCAAAAACCATAGCGTTCAAGCCAACGCTTACGATAAGCGGGCGCTTTACAGCTACGCCAAAGTAGCCTTAGCCAAACAAAGGGTTGAATCAAATATAATAAAACAGTATATAAAATTTGCATGCTAATTATTTGGTTAGATCAAAAAAATGTTCGCGGTAATAAACCAGTTCGGCAATCGAATCACGAATATCATCAAGCGCTTGGTGCGAACTCTGTTTGCTAATCCCTTTTAACATTTCAGGTTTCCAGCGTTTAGCTAATTCTTTAATTGTACTAACATCTAAATAACGATAATGAAAATAACGTTCTAAATTAGGCATATAGTTAAATAAAAAACGACGATCTTGCCCAATAGTATTACCACAAATTGGTGAGCTGTTTTCAGGTACCCATTGTTTTAAAAATTCGATGGTTTGTTGTTCGGCTTGTTGTTCGCTAATAGTACTTGTACGAACGCGCTCAATAAGTCCTGATTTGCCGTGGGTATTTTGATTCCACTCATCCATTAATGCTAATTGCTCATCAGATTGATGAACGGCAATTACAGGTCCTTCAGCAAGGATATTTAAATTAGAATCGGTAACAATGGTTGCAATTTCAATAATGCGATCAGTGGTTGGATTAAGTCCTGTCATTTCAAGATCAATCCAAATAAGATTGCTACTGTTAATTTGTGGTTGTTTGCTCATAATTTGCGATAGACATTTTCTTTTTGATACTGAGTAGTGTAGCATAACTGACAATCTGTTTTAGTAAAAAATGAGTGCTATGGCAAAAAATCAACTCTCCCAAAATCAAAAAAGGCGCGTAGCGGCAAAACACCAGCAACGATTAGCTATAAAACAAGATGAAAGTCTATCAAATTTTTCATCCCCTCGTGATGGTGTTGTGATAAGTCGTTTTGGTAAATCGGCTGATGTCGAAGATGATGCAGGCCTGATTTATCGTTGTAGTATTCGGCGCACGTTACCGTCGTTAGTCACTGGCGATAAAGTTTTGTGGCGCGAAAGTTTAGAGCCGAACACCAATGGTATTATTGAAGCGGTTCATCCTCGGCATTCTGAACTTGTTCGGCCTGATTTTTATGATGGTGTTAAACCCGTTGCCGCAAATGTTGATCAAATCGTGATTATTTCGGCTGTCTTGCCAGAACTATCACTAAATATTATCGATCGCTATTTAGTGGCTTGTGAAAGTACTGATATACAACCCATTATTGTTTTAAACAAAATTGATTTACTCAATGATCAGCAACGCGCTAATGTTGAAAAACAATTGGCGATTTATACTCATATTGGTTATCAATTATTATATGTTTCATGCCAAAATCAACAAGGTATTGCGGTATTGCAAGATGCCTTGCAAGGTAAGGTTTCTATTTTAGTTGGGCAGTCAGGCGTAGGTAAATCAAGTATTATTAATTTACTGTTACCTCATCAATCACAATCAGCGATGACTGGAGGTATTTCAGAAATATCAGGTCTTGGTCAACATACAACCACATCCTCTCGGCTTTACCACTTACCAAATGGTGGCGATATTATTGACTCACCAGGGATCCGCGAATTTGGCTTATGGCATTTAGAGCCAGAACAGGTAATTAGGGGGTTTAAAGAATTTGACAATTATTTAGGTGGTTGCCACTTTCGTGATTGTAATCACCTTGATACGCCAGGTTGTTTGCTACAAAAAGCAATGCAAGACGGTCAAATTGCCCCATCAAGGCTTGATAACTATCATCGAATTTTACAGACAATGCAAGAAGTAAAGGCAAAAACGAATAAAAGCTATAAATAATATAAATAATGAGCTTTAAACAAAATTAAAAAATTTAATTTTAGTTGGTTTAGTAATGATAGGCTCGAATATTATTTGTTGCTACTCACAATTTGTGAAATTTAAATTGGGAGTAGCAAAATAAAAAATATTAGGTATTAACGATTTTTTAGTGCAAAGCCGATAACGACATATGCCCAACCTTGGAAAATAAGATCAATACCTAAAAACATACCTAATATCCAAAGACTGTCATACGGCCAACCTGCAATAATCATAAATCCTAAAATTAATGTAATAATCCCAGAGGTTAAAACCCATCCCCACCGAGGTAAATTGCGGTTATTTAGAGCCGCAAATATTTGGGTAAAGCCGCCCATAATTAACAAGAACGACATCACTAATGTTAAGGCAGATGAAACAGCAACGGGTTGGAAAAATGACATTAATCCAATAAAAATATATAAAATTCCCATTACTGCCCATAAGGCTGATTGACCAAAACTTTTGATGCTAAAAGAATGTAGTGCTTGGGCAATACCTGCAATGAGAATTAATGTACCAATAAAATAGATAGAAAAAACGGTTGCAATGAACTGATAACCTAATGCTAAGCACCCTAATACAATTAAAATAACACCGACTAAAATAAACCAGCTTGATTTTTCTTTAAGAGCGTGGAACTTGTGTTCGTTAGATATCATGTTATTTACCTATTTTTATGAGTTAATTTTGGATTTCAAATGCAAACCACTGCAAAGACCTTAGTCTGTTAACAGCGATGAGTAAATGAAAAGAAAGGTCATGAAGGTACAATTTATTGCACAGTAATGCGTTTTTATGCAAACTTTCACTGTGCATATAAATTAGTCAATATAATAAAACTAAATTGAGAATTAACTTTTATCTTTCAGTGCTTCGTCTAGCGTCGAATAGAACATGAGTTTATTAGAAATTGGAACAATTTTGGCGCGAGCTAATGTTTTTAATGGTTGAAATTGTAATTCACAAATTGATAAATCAACATGTTCAGGTAGTTCATCGATAAAATGTATTAAAGCATTAAGTCCACCAGCATCAAGAATAGGTACTGCATCCCATTGTAGCACTATGTGCTTATATCCATTAATCTTTTGATAGATCTCTAAAAATGTGCGTTCAGCAGCAGCAAAAAACAGTGGCCCATTAATACGTAACACTAAAGTTTTATCGTCACTGCGATTTAGCTCAACTAAGCGAGTCATTCGAGCAATACGGCGCATAAATAGAATTGATGCAAGCACAATCCCGAGTGTAATTGCAATCACCATATCAAATAGAACTGTGAGCGACATGCAAATAAGCATAATCAATATATCATCTTTTGGCGCACATTTAATAATATAAATGACGCGTTGAACCGCGCTCATATTCCATGCGACGATAAGTAACAATGCAGCCATTGCAGAAAGTGGGATAAACGATAATGCAGGTGCAAAGCAAATTAGTGCAAGTAACACAACGAGTGAATGCAAAACGGCAGCAATCGGCGATGTTGCACCGGCTTTGACATTTGCCGCCGACCGCGCGATAGCTGCTGTTGCTGAAATGCCACCAAAAAAGGGCGCAATAATATTTCCTAAACCTTGACCAATAAGTTCGCTATTTGAGTGATGTTTGGTATGCGTCATTTCATCTAATACGACAGCACACAATAGCGATTCAATTGCGCATAACATTGCCATGGTTAACGAAATCGGTAATAAGGCGGTCAGTGTTGACCAATCCCAATTAAATTCAGCATGCTGCCAAGGTAAAATAAATTCTGGTAATACAGAGGGTATGCCATGACCTATTGTATTATCGGCTAGCGTATAGGTAAATCGTGAACCAATGGTTTCAATTTGATAACCAAATTGATTAAAAATAAACATGACAGCAATGCCAGCAACCAGTGCCGGTAAGTGCCCCGATATTTTGACTTTAAGTTTTGGCCATACAATTAACACTATCAGTGTTACTGTTCCGACTATAGTGTCAGCAATATTTATGGTGGGTAGTGTTTTCGTTAACTCAATAACTTTTTCAATATAGCGCTCTGGCATATGCTCAAGCGTTAAGCCAAAGAAATCTTTAATTTGCATGGTTGCTATAGTTATGGCAATACCTGATGTGAAACCTAATACCACGGGTAATGGAATGTATTCGATTAATCGCCCTAGTCGAATCAATCCCATTAATACAAGAAATATGCCAGACAGTAATGTTGCAACGAGTAATCCAGATAATCCATATTGTAACGATACCGGGTATAAAATAACCACAAATGCTGCAGTAGGACCTGAAACGCTAAAACGTGATCCGCCCGTTAATGCGATCACAAAGCCCGCTATAATTGCGGTGTATAGACCATACTGTGGTGGTACGCCACTAGCAATTGCTAGCGCCATTGCTAGTGGTATAGCAATAATACCGACAGTTATTCCCGCTATTAAATCCTTGATAAAACGAGTTGTGTTATAAGGGGTGTTTATACATGCTGATATAAATGCACAGCTAATTTTGGTGCTAGAAAGGCCATATAATTTCATTGTTTTTAATCAATTAGAGGGAAGTTATCTTGGGTGTCTAATAAGATAATCTTTTTTACAAAAAATAAAAGAGTGTTATAAAAATAAACACCTTTTTGTAAAGATGTTTATGTAGGCAAGGATTAATCAACTCATTATCTAATCAATATTACAGGATTAATATTGAAGATAAAAGCCAAGTAGATTCGTGGCGTTGATAGCAATAAAACGTTATAATCTGTTTTTTATTTACCTAAAATTACATGGACTAAAGATTGTGCAAATTTGTTAACGGTCAAACGGTAACAAGTATATACTTAATTCATTGCTCTTTTTAATACATAAAAACACTATCTAGCTTTACAAGCAAAACTTTTATTTTTGTTTGGTTGATGGGTTAAATAATTAAAATTAGTTAGGTATATCAATAACGCAAAAGTATGAGGTTTATTTTTTATGTTTTCTTGGTGGACTAAAGTTTATTTTTTTCTTATCCAAATCTTGGTCAAACTTTTTGTTAAAAGTAAACCGATTCCTACCGATCCAATAACAGAATTAGACCTTGATACCGACAGACCAATTTTATATGTGTTACCTTATAACTCTCAAATTGATTTGATGGTCATTCGTTCTCTTTGTTTACAATATAATTTACCTGATCCATTAGTTGGCATTGATATCAATGGTAAAAACATTCCTGCTTATCTCTATATTGATAAAGGGCCAGGTATTTTTGCCTCTAATCAACAAAAAAACAAAGCGATTGAAATTTTAAGAGATTATATTTCGGCACATCAACAAAATCATGATCTTGATATCCAAATGTTACCTGTTTCGGTAATGTTTGGGCGTCGTCCCGATATTGAAGGGAAAAAAAAGTTATCACTACAAGTGCTTGGTGCAACCAGTAAGTTTTTTAAAATAATTACGCTAGGCAGAGACTGTTATACGCGATTTTCTCGCACGGTTTCATTTAAAGATATTCATGTGGATAAACAGCAAGATCTTCCTGTTTTAGCACATAAATTAGCACGTGTTGCACGGATTCATTTTGCAAAACAGCGCATGGCCTCAATTGGCCCTAAACTTCCTGTTCGTCAAGCAATGTTAAATAATTTACTCAAAAAACAAGTACTTTCTGAAGCTATACAAGAAGAAGCCAAAAGTAAAAATGTGAGTCTTGATAAAGCCCAAAAAAATGCATTAGTCATTTTAAATGAAATTGCGGCTAATTTTTCTTATCGTATGCTAAGAGTTACAGATTTTGTCCTCACTTGGGCGTGGAATAGGCTTTATCAAGGGTTAAAAGTGACAAATGCTGATCCTGTTCGTGAGTTAGCGCAAAATGGTCATGAAATTGTCTATGCCCCTTGTCACCGTAGCCATATGGACTACTTATTATTATCTTATGTACTTTATCGACAAGGGCTAGTCCCGCCCCATATTGCAGCTGGCATTAACTTGAACTTTTGGCCCGCAGGTCCTATTTTTAGGCGATTAGGTGCATTTTTTATTCGCCGCTCATTCAGAGGTAATAAACTCTATACTTCGGTTTTTAGAGAATATTTAGCTGAACTTTTTATCCGCGGTTATGCTGTTGAATATTTTGTTGAAGGTGGGCGATCACGTACCGGTCGGTTACTCGATCCTAAAACAGGCATGTTAATGATGACAATTCAAACATTATTACGAGGTGATGCAAGACCAATTACTGTTGTGCCCGTTTATATTGGTTATGAGCATGTACTAGAAGTTGCTACCTATGCTAATGAATTACGAGGAGCAAAAAAAGAAAAAGAGAGTTTATGGCGTACTATAAAAGCATTTTTAAAACTAAAAAAATTGGGGTTTGGTTATGTCAATTTTGGTCAACCGATACCGTTAAACCAATTTTTGAACCAACATATACCAGAATGGCGAGATGCTATCGAACCAACCGGCACCCAACGCCCACAATGGTTGACACCAACAACTAACTTACTTGCTAAGCAAATTATGGAGCATATTAATTCATCAGCGGCAATCAACGCGATGAATTTATGTTGTTCAATATTATTAGCGGCAGATCAACGAGCGCTAACTAAAGTTAGGTTAATTGAACAGATAGATCATTTGTTAAAATTATTAAAAAGTATTCCTTATTCAGATTTGATAACTATTCCAGATCAAACACCAGAAGAATTGTATGAACATGCCAAAGAAATGGGGAAATTTGTTATCACAACAGATGAAGCTGGCGAAATCGTCGGTCTTACTTCCGAACAAGCGGTTTTAATGACTTATTATCGAAATAATATTCAGCATTTGCTGATTATTCCTGCTATCGTGGCGAGAATTTTACTCAAACATAATCGAATTTCATCTACTGAAGTGCTAGAACAGGTAAAACTAATTTTTCCTTTAATCAAATCAGAACTATTTGTTTATCATAATGCAGAACAACTTACTGAATATGTGAATAAAATTATTAAAACGTATGCCGAATTAAACCTCATCAGCTATTCACCAGATAAATTAACATTGAATTATTTAAAAATGTCGGATTTACAGTTAATTGCGTCATCATCTAAAGATACATTGCAACGTTATGCCATTGCGTTTTCTTTATTGCAAAAAGATCCAACGATTAGCCGTGCGACACTAGAAAAAGAGGCGAGACTCATTGCTGAGAGGTTATCTGTTTTGCATGGTATTAATGCTCCGGAATTCTTCGACAAAGGTGTCTTTTCAACATTAGTTGCATCACTACGAGAGCAAGGTTATTTAGATGACCAGAATGATACCAACTTAGCAAAAATTGAAACCATGAATACAATACTTAAGCCTTTAATTACAGCACGAGTAATGCAAACTATCGATGAAATCAATTTATAACTCAAATAATAAAAAGTGCATGATGAAGCTATTAAATAAAAAAATAATAAGTCATGCTTTTTAGTTGATACGGTTTTGGTGAAAAGAAAAAACAGATGGTATTGAAACTAGAAGAAACACAACAGCAATTAACTGATGAAGAACTCAACGAATTTAGTCAATTAGTTGGGAATAAAATTCCCGATGATTTTATCAGCTTTTACCGCCAATTTAACGGAGGAACTTTTATACAAGTTGATAGTAAAATGAGTAATTATGTTGATGACAAGTTTTTGATTAATTTTTTTAGCATAAAATATGGCCTTACAATAGAAAATATTTATGCGCAGTTTAGGCGAGATTTTCCGCAGCTACAAGATATGCTACCTTTTGCTTCTGATCTAAACTTGAATTGTTACCTGCTTTCATTAAGGCCTCAAGATAATGGTTGTGTTTACTACTGGTCAGTCGTAGAGCAAGAATTAACATTGCAATTTGATTCATTTAACCGTTTTATTTTATTTTTGGATGAGGTATTACAGTCTCTTGACAAAAAATATAAGAAAAATCGCCAGCTAGATATTGTTATATGGAGTTGGGTTATAGTTTCAATTGTGCTTTACATTTATTTCAAAAAATGACCGTTTGTGGTAATTATATTCTTTCTAAATAGGTAATTAGCACTATAGCGTTCATTTAATTATGAGCTTAATAGAGACATAGCAGTATTATGTGTATATCTTTTTTGCGTGATGAGGTCATCAATTTTTTAAGTTATCATGCGTTATTTAGTTTAAGCTTACAAGCTAGAACAACGTATTTATTTGAAAATGGCATGATAAACCAGCAATCTTGCGAGCATGCTAAACAAGCAATATTTAATAATGATATTCTTGATAATTATAAACCCTCACCGTTATTCAAAAATCGTTATCTCGAAACAAAAATCGAGCAAATTACCGGTAATAAAATCAAGATTATTGATCATCCAGATAGTGAAATATCAGGGGTAGCTTGTGTTTGTTGCCAATTTATGGTGTTCGAAAGCGCTGAAGATGCTCTTTTTGAACTATGCCCTGTTTGCAATTGGCAGGTGGATAAATTGGATAAAAATGGTTATAGCAAATTAAACAAAAGTTACTTAACAGATTATAAAAATAATATCGTCACAAAAGAAATGATTGAGCAATTTAGTGATATATTTATAAGAAGGTAGACACCTACCACTTAAAATTGAAGCAAGTGTAATTTTCTATATAAATTTTCCTCTCACAATGGGAGTATGTAAGATCTGTCTTTTTTAAACACAAAAGAATCTTTATGGCTAAGTAAAATTTGATAATTTATTATTAAGAAGCCCTTTAAATAAATTGGTACACATATTGAAAAATAAAAGAATAACAAATAACTAAATAGGAATCTAAAAATGCAACGTTCGACAGTTAATGTCAAAATTTATTGGCGATCTATACAACAAGGTGGAAAACAAACGCTTCCCATAAATACAAAATACTATCCGATCACTGAACCGCTTAAAGATAAGCAGGGTGATATGACAAGTTGGTCATTGGTAATAAATGTTAAAAATAATGAGAACATTAATACTCACGAAAGAATAGGTTTTGGGGAAGCTTATTTTTTAATGGAAAATGCGCCCAGTTATTTACTCAACAAAGGGTTTAAAATAATTATTTATGAGGGACCTAAACAAGTAGCAACTGTTGAAGTGCTTTAATTATTTTTTTAATAGCAAAAGGGAGCCCTAAATAAAATTTTATCATGGCGATATTTATACCAATCAATCTATAACCTCACAAATACCTTTAATTTTTAAGCAAAAAACAGACCTAAAAACACGATAAAACCCACATAATTATTATTCATAAACGCGTTGAAACATCTGTTTCGAACTCGATCTTTTATTAGCCATTGTTGGTAAATAAATAGTGCTGTGGCTAGTAATAAAGCAATATAGAAGATCTGTGATAACTGATTAGTTAAACCAATAAATAATAAACCAATAACTGAAACTATCTGCAATAATCCAATGATTAATTTGTCATAACATCCAAATAAGATGGCGGTGGATTTGATGCCAATTTTTACATCGTCATTGCGATCGACCATGGCATATTCAGTGTCATAAGCAATTGTCCAACATATATTGGTGAAGAAAAGCAACCAACAGGTTAACGGAAACTGCTCAATGGTTGCCGCATATACCATCGGAATGCTCCAACTAAATGCAATGCCTAATATGACTTGTGGTAAATGGGTATAACGCTTCATAAAAGGATAAATAAGTGCGGTTAATAATGCAAAACAGGCAATCAACCAAGAGAGTTTATTTAAAGTTAATAATAAACAAAGGGCGATAAATAATAATATAAATAAGGTCAATAATGCGTTTTTTTCGGTCAATGCACCACGGGCAAGGGGGCGATTTTTTGTCCGTTCAACGTGTGCATCAAAACGGCGATCGGCATAATCATTGACTACACAGCCAGCTGCACGCATAACAAATACACCTAAAATAAAAATGAGCGTGATATAAGTATAAGGTAAGCCAGTAAGCCAAATTGCCCAGAGTGTAGGCCAAAGTAGTAATAAGGTGCCAATTGGTTTGTCTAACCGCATTAATTGTATATAAGCTAACATCAATATTATTTACCTTAAAAATCAGAGGAGGCATTATACCGATTACGATAAAAGCTGCAATATTATGATATCGTAGGTTATCTCTTATAACGAAACAAAATGAATATTTGAATAAAATAACTAGCTTTTGATCAATGAGCATGCATATTATGTCATTAAAGCATCTGTAAATATTGATCAACAATCTCCGCTAAAGCTTGATAAAACGGGCTAACCCTGTTTTGCTTTAGCTTTTTTAGATAGGCAGAAGACCAAATCATCAAATGTTCATTGATTAATTGTTTTGCCACTACAGCGTTATTATTTTCAAGCAACATGGCATAGGCCATTAGCATTAATCCAAATTGATCTTCTGGCTCATTTATGCCTGTATTGAGTGTCAAACCATGTTGTTGCAAAAATTTACGATAGTATGCTTGTGATTCACTTAGCAATAGGTGTTCTTTATCGAGGTAAAATGAACCCCACGGCGGTGCCGGCATCGTTCCTTGACCTTCAAATAGTAATGAAAATTGATAGTTAAGTTCAGGATCATCCATATGATTAGCCAATATACTACACTGCTTATCAATAAAAGCAGGATCTGGCCACTTAACCAAATGGTTAATATGTAATAATGCCTGCATTAATGGCGTAGTAACGTTACTATTTGGTGGATAATAAAAAAAAGCACCAAGTAGCTTTGCTAATGTGATAGAAGCGATTTTATTCAAAGAAATATCTCCTCAAAACTATGTCATTAGTTAATTGTTCTAAAACCGTAAAAAAACACTAGTGGTAAGTTGCGCATATTACTTATAACTCCTCAGGATTGAGTACTTTACCTAAAGTATTGCCAGACGCCTTGGCTTGCGCATGGGGTTTTATCACTATATTGGGTTTAGTGAGTTGCGAACTTGGTAGTGGTGCAATATCACATTCATGACCATGATGCTGACGTAGTTTGTCAATTTCGTCAAAATCTAAGGCTCTTTGTGGACACGATTCAACGCAAACAGGTTTTAATCCCTCAGCAACACGTTCATAGCAGCCATCACATTTTGACATGACCTGTTTTTGATGATCAAATTGCGGTGCACCATAAGGGCAATGGGTTTCACAATTTCGACAACCGATGCAAATATCTTGATTAACAACAACTAAGCCATCTTGTGATCGTTTATGCATTGCACCTGTAGGGCAACCCTGTACACAAGCAGGCTCTTGGCAATGATTACATGAGATGGATAAATAGTAGGTAAAAGTATCGTTTTGCCACATACCATCAACTTGCTGCCAAGTACCTCCGCCATACTCGTAAACACGGCGAAAATGAACACCTAATGCATTATCTTTTTCGTCTTTACAACTGAGTTGGCAAGTTTTGCAACCGGTGCATTTTGAAGAATCAATATAAAATCCATATTGCATTTTTATTATCCGTTGTTTAATTTATGATGTTTAATAATGGTTTGACTTCAACCAAATTGGTATGCTGGGGATTCGCTTTTGCAAGTACTGTTGGACGCAATGATGTTAAGCGATTAATACAACCGCCAATATCAATCCCTATCTCATTGGTTTTTGCCCACATCCCTTGCGGAATAGCAATGACACCCGGTAATATTCTGGGTGTGACTTTAGCAGGGATAGAAAGCCGACCGCGGTCATTATAAACCTCAACTAACTGGCCATGTTTTATTTGCCTTTGCTCAGCATCTAATGGATTAATCCAAAGACTATTAGCAACCGCTTCGCGCAGTTGCGGTAAATTACTGTAACTGGAATGGCATTGCCCTTTGGTATGAAAACCGATAAGTTGCAACGGATATTTTTTACGTTTGAGTTTATCTTCACTGCCTTCAATCGCAGGTAAATACGCCGGAATGGGGTAGAGTATATCGTCTACATCAAGTTCCCATTCATTGGCTATGTTAGCTAGCGCTTCAGAATAGATCTCAATTTTTCCGGACGGCGTATTTAATGGATTTTTAATTGGATCATCTCTAAAGGCTTTTAATCCAATTTGAGTATCACTATCAGCAAGTTTACGATCAATTACTCCCATACCGTCAGTATCGGCAAAAGGGGGTAAATGAGGTTCACGTTTTCGTAACTGCTCATAACAATACGCTATCCACTCATCTTGACTACGGTTTTCGGTAAATTTATCTTTTACGCCCATTTTCTCGGACAGTTCGGTTAACACATCATACGCTGATCGGTTTTCCCAAAGTGGCTTAATTGCGCGTTGCATACGAATAAGATAGCTATACGCACCAGATGAATAAGAATTATTAATTAAATCAGTATTTTCAACTGATGAAACATCCGGTAATAATAAATCGGCATATTTGGCTGATGCGGTCATATGCGTATCCCAAACAACAATAAATTCACATTTAGACTCATCTTGTAAAATTTGATGGGTATAATTAAGATCCGAATGCTGATTTCCCATTACATTACCGGCGTAATTCCAGATAAATTTAATACCAACATCCAGCTTATCTTTACCTTTTAGGTAAGCATTTTTAGCTGTCATGTTTGGGCCGTCTGCAATTGCTTTCGTCCACAAAAAGAAAGGTATGCTAGTTTTTACTGGATTTGGCAAATTAAAGCTAGGTATCGGATAAACAATACTACCACCCCACGTGCCGATATTGGTACCCGGCTTACCAAATTGACCGGTTATAATGGGTAAAATCATAATAGCTCGAGCGGTATGTTCGCCATTTTGCCAACGCTGTACACCATAACCTTGCGAAATCCAAGCTGCCTTAGCATTGATAATCTCCATCGCTAATTTACGAATTTGTACAGCCGGAATACCGGTTTTTTTAGCTGCCCATTCTGGTGTTTTAGGCATTCTGTCATAGCCTAATCCTAAAAGGTAAGATTTATAATCACTATAAGGTGGCGCACTATCAGGCAAAGAATCGGCACTCCAACCAATACAATATTGATTAAGCATGTTTTCATCAATGCGATCTTGCTCAAGTAATGTATAGCCAATTGCGGCAACTAATGCGGCATCGGTACCGGGAATAATTGGGATCCACTCGGCATTATAAGCCACCACGCTTTCGCTATGACGCGGATCAATAATAATCACCCGTGCGTTGCTCTGTTCTAATGCATGAAAAAGCTCTGTAACTTGCCCTCCACCTGACATTCGGGTTTCGGCAATATTATGCCCAAACATCACAACTAAATCGGAATGCTTTATTTGATCAAGCAAAGAATCCTTAGCATTACCAAAAATATAAGGTCGAATAGCCGAAATTTGCCCACTGGAATAATCACCATGATAATTTAAAAAACCACCAATCGTACTTAAAAAACGCTGACATGCATTACGACCTGAAAGATTAGCGCCAGTTGTTCCTGAACCATATTGGTAATAAATTGCCTCGTTGCCATACCGATTAATAGTATATTTCAATTTATCTGCCAGTAAATTAATCGCCTCGCTCCATGAAATACGTTTAAATTTACCTTCACCACGTTGACCAATGCGTAGCATAGGATATTTTAAACGATCTGGATCATAAGTTCGCCAACGAACAGATCTACCGCGAAGGCAAGGGCGGATTTGATGTAAACCAAAAACGGCATCATTTACCCCATCTTCTGACGCTATTTTAGTAATAATATCGTTTTTAACATGGACTTTTAAAGGACAGCGACTACCGCAGTTAACTAAACACGCACTATAAACAATTTTTTCTTCATCGGTGGGATTTGAAATTGTACTATTAGCATTAGTACTTGGTTCAACGTAGGAAAAAGGTAATTGTATATTATTAGTCAGGGCAGCTACATCATCAATTGTTATCGGTTTTTGTAAAAAATCGCATTTGCTTGTTTTATTCTGTAATTTACTCACATCATTCCCTAATGTTGATATGAAATTATGTTGATAATAATACTAAAAGATGAATAAACAAACTAAAAACGAAAAGTGCTATTAAATTAATCAAAATTCAATGGAGCAATGATTAAGTAGATAGGTTAGCAATATATAATGTCAATATTTTATCCACCACATTATAAATATTTTGATATCAAATTTTTTAAAAAAGTAAAATACTATGCCATTTGTTATCTAAGAAGTCACTATCAAAAATTTAATATTATAGGGACTTCTTTTTTATCTTTATTAACAAGCATTTTTAAATTTGCTGTATAAATCCAAAGGAACAAAATTTATTCACATTATTCTTATGTAAATAAATTTATTAAGCGTTTACCAAGCAACACAAGCAACCCTATCACTAGAATTATTCCAGAAGTGAATATCTACATCACCCAATCGAGCGAAAACATTGTATCTTCTACCTTCTTGAGAGACATCTGTTACCCAATAGTCACCTGAATCCCAACCTGCATCACGATAATCATAAATAATTCCCCATTCACTAAACAACCCTCCAACCCATTGAGAATTATTCCAATAACTAATTCTACGTTGATACGTATTTCCTTGTCCTGGCACCCCTAAATTCCAATCATAACCATTTGCATTTGTATAATCTTGTGCTGCAGGGACAAAATACGTTTGTGGTGAGGAAAGATTTTTACAAAACGAAACCGCATTATCGTAATGCTGACCTGTATCTCCTGATTTTACGATAAACCAACGATCTATTTTAAATTGATATATCAAGTTTTTTGCCATATCACGATAAAGTTCAAATCTTGCTGGTTTAAACATTTTATTCATCGAGTCTTTTGTTGGTCCTTTTAAGGTCACCCGAACAACATTTTCGTCTAATGCATTATTTTCAGCAGTTAATGACAGAGTAATCCCCATACCTGATACTGGCCTTACTATACTGCCATTGATAGCAATCATTTGTCTTGCAGTCATACCTGCAAGTATTAATTTAAAATATAAATTATTTGCTCCAGTTGTAGGGAAATTCTTTGATGCATCGCTAAGGCTTTGTAATTTAAATCCATCATTTTCACTCCACTGTTCTTTTGGACCCGCATATACGCCCGTACCATTGTTTAAATTAGGTTGAGCATAGCACACTAAAGGTATATCAATCTTTGGTTTAATGTAATATGAGTGGCTAGATCCAGAAAAATGGCTCCCTTTTGGTATACCATACGGTGTCCATAACTCAGCATCGGTTGCTGTTAATGTTAGTTTATAAGGTGCATTACAAATATTTAATAGTTTATTTGGGTGTGCTTTAACCTCATCAGTAATATCTTCGCCTTTTTTATTTTGCCACTTAATCGTTAAGCTACCTGTTGCATTCACACGCCCATCACCATCATCGTCTTTCCCATAATTATATGGTTCTCCAACCAACTCAGCTAGGTTAATGCGTGGGTAGTTTGCCACAGGTACTATTGTTTGCACACTCTCAAACGTATCAGCTTTATTCGGTAACTCAATAGGGTTGATTTCGCTTGAAAAATCTATTATACCACTAGGATATAACCCATTGTTTATACCCTGTGGAATATAGCTTTTATTATTTGATAACGTTATGCTTAACAATTCTTCTAAACTCTCTGTTTTCGTAATTCCACCATCCAAAGTTAAATACGGTGCACTACCATGTATGACTTGATTTGTCATTGTCGACAAGGCTATCGCATTATTAGCAGATAGAAGAAGATAAATACAAATAAATAGAGTTAAATGTAAAGAGAAAAATTTTAGAAATGAAAGATGACACTTATATGAGGTATAAAATAACTTTTTCAGACAATTGAAAAAAAGTTTTAAATAATTAAAAAGCGGCGATATTTGAGAAATTGAATGTTTTGGTTGTTGAAGAGTGTTATTAGACGACATTATACCGTTACCTATTCTATTTTATATAGTTTATGATTTTTTTTATTTTAAAAATAAATAGTTAAATTATTTTCAACCATTTGCTAATAATGTTTTTGTGGTGCTAATGTTAAAAAATATCACTTTTGAGTAGTAATACTGTTCTAATTTTAAACAAAAAGCAATGTTGTTTAAAGAAAAACCGCTTTTTTTTTGGTTAAGATTTGTAAAGATCTATTTATAAGATACTACTCAGATAATCCCAATCTTTATTAAAAATTGAGATTATCTATATGCAACCCATTTAATAACGGGTAATCTAACACGCGTTATTTTAAGGCGTTACACATGCTGCCACGGCGTAGGTGTAGATATTATTATTTGAGGTGGTAATATCTCCATATGGAGAGACTATATATCCGTCAGATGCCCAATATTGGTCATCGCTCCAATCGTCATTTCTATGGCGATTATTGTAGGTAAATTCTCCCCATTCATTAAATAAACCGCCTATCCACTTGTCATCAATTTTGTAACTTAGTTGTCTTAGGCTTTCATTTCCTTGTCCCGGCTCGCCCCACTGCCAAGAGGAGTTATTCGCATTGGTATAGTCCCCAACACTAGGTATACGATAATCGTTACCTAAACTATTACAGAATATTTCAGCTTCAGCATAAGAACCATCATTAGAATCATCTGGATTGGCAATATACCAGCGTTCTATTTTAAAGCTATAAAGCAATTTATTGTGGCTACCATCGGCGTAAAGCTTAAATAACGAGGGATTAAAACTTTTGTTACTCGAATCTTTATTTGGACCTTTTAATGTTATCTTTAATAGCTCTTGATTATAGCCATCCCATCCTTGACCTGTTTCTGTACTTAATAATAATGTCACAGATTGACCACCACTTACTGCTGACACTGTTGTACCATTCGCATCAATGATTTGCTTTGGTGTGATACCGCCTAACAGTAAACGGAAACTGAGTTCATTTGATCCCGTTGTCGGAAAGTTTTGCTTGGGGTCATCAATATTTTTCACCTGAAAGCCAAGACCTCTGCTCCAGTTTGTACCTTCCATACCATACAGAGCCGGAGGTTGTGCATAACAAACACGTACTTCATTTGTCACTTTAAACCTGTACAGTTGCCAAGCATTCGGTAAGATCCTTGTCCTTGGTACGCCATATTGAGTTGATAGTTGAGGGTTGGTTAAGTAAAGTTCTAACTGATAGGGGGCCGAGCAGGGGTCAAAATTACTTGTAGTATCTGTAATATAGTTATCATTTACATCATACCAAGCAAGTTCTAGAAGACCTGTTATACTGACATTCCCATCGCCATCATCATCTGACCAATAGCTATTTTCACCTATTAAATCGTTTAAATTAATACTTGAATCAGATAGAGGCACTAGTGTTTGGATACTATCAAAAGTGTTTGCATTGCTTGGCAACTCAATTGGTTCATACCCATTTATGACTACTTCAGCATTTGGATATAGATTTGACTTCCCACCATCTGGCACATATTCACGCCCATCAGGGAGTCTGATGCCGAATAACGCTTTAATATCGCTTTTGGTTGCACCACCATCAAAAGTAAGATAAGGTGCATGACCGTGTATCACATCTGCTGTTGTGGCCGATAACGCACCTGCATAATGACTACGGAATGTCATGAAAAATAGAATCGGTATAATATAATGTAATACTGGTTTTGTTTTACAATAATACCAATAAAAAAGGCAAAATATCGAAACGAAAAATAAAACGACCAAATGCTTATAATTGTGGCTTACTTGCCACGACAGGTAAGTGACTATTTCTAACATTATTCATTTCCTTTCCATATGCGGATTTTATTATTTATGTTTGTTTTTTATTAAAAAATCAAAATAAAATCATTAAGTAAACGCTAATAAACAATCAATATCAGGGTGAATTATAAACGATTTTGTGTTTTTAGTAATAAATTTTTATCTTACCTCCTTAAAAAATCGTATTATTTAGCTTACCTAATTAATAGCGGATCTCATCACTTGTTAAAGTGCCTTTACCATTGACCTTGGTCTTATTGTTCAAAGGTTGGTATAATAGCCGCCATTTATTCGAGTAATATAGAAACATTATGTCGCAATCCACTTATAATGCCGTTGATATTGAAGTATTAAAAGGGCTAGATCCTGTTCGTCATCGTCCAGGAATGTATACTGACACAAGTCGCCCAAACCATCTAGGGCAGGAAGTCATTGATAACAGTGTCGACGAGGCCATCGCTGGCCATGCTCGTCAAATCAAGGTAACTCTTTATGAAGATAATTCACTAGAAGTCATTGATGATGGGCGAGGAATGCCTGTTGATATTCATCCGGAAGAAGGCGTGCCTGCAATTGAGCTATTACTTTGCCGTTTACATGCTGGTGGTAAATTTTCGAACAAGAATTACCAATTTTCGGGTGGTTTGCATGGTGTGGGTATTTCGGTGGTCAATGCGTTATCTAAACGCGTTGATGTGACCGTTCATCGTGATGGTCAAGTGTACGAAATAGCTTTTGAAAACGGCAATAAGGTTGAGGATCTGCATGTTACTGGTACGTGTGGGCGACGTAATACCGGTACCAAAGTGCATTTTTGGCCAGACGAAAAATATTTTGATTCTCCAAGATTTTCTGTCCTACGTTTGTCTCATCTTCTTAAAGCCAAAGCCGTGCTTTGCCCAGGTCTTGATATTATTTTTAAAGATAAAATCAACAAAACCGAACAGCGCTGGTGTTATCAAGATGGCCTAAAAGACTATTTAATGGAATCTGTTAGTGGTTACCCACTATTACCACAAATCCCTTTTACTGGCAGCCATATTGGTGAAACAGAAGCCGTAGAGTGGGCACTAGTTTGGATGCCCGAAGGTGGAGAACTATTGACTGAAAGTTACGTTAACTTAATTCCAACGATACAAGGTGGTACGCATGTTAATGGTTTACGTCAAGGCTTGTTAGACGCAATGCGTGAGTTTTGTGAGTTTCGCAATTTGTTACCGCGAGGCTTAAAATTAACTGCCGATGATATTTGGGAACGCTGTGCTTATGTTATTTCGGTTAAAATGCAAGAACCTCAATTTGCAGGTCAAACTAAAGAGCGATTATCATCACGCCAGAGTGCGGCATTTGTGTCGGCAATTGTGAAAGATGCGTTTAGTCTTTGGTTAAATCAACATGTGCAAATAGCTGAATTATTAGCTGAAATGGTAATTTCCAGTGCGCAAAAACGCTTAAAAGCCTCAAAAAAAGTTATCCGTAAAAAGCTAACTAGTGGCCCTGCACTACCGGGTAAGCTGGCTGATTGTTCATCGCAAGATTTAAGCCGTACTGAACTTTTTTTAGTGGAAGGGGACTCGGCTGGCGGTTCAGCTAAACAGGCTCGAGATCGTGAATTTCAAGCCATTATGCCGCTTAAAGGTAAGATTTTAAATACTTGGGAAGTGTCATCCGACGAAGTATTAGGATCTCAAGAAATTCATGATATTTCAGTGGCAATAGGTATTGATCCAGATAGCAACGATTTGAGCCAATTACGTTATGGTAAAATTTGTATTTTAGCCGATGCTGACTCGGATGGATTACATATTGCCACCTTACTTTGTGCGTTATTTGTTCGTCATTTTCGTACCATGGTTGAGCATGGGCATGTTTTTGTTGCTATGCCTCCACTTTATCGTATCGATCTAGGCAAGGAAGTCCATTACGCCTTAGATGAAGAAGAAAAAGAAGGCATTTTAGAGCAGCTTAAACGTAAAAAAGGCAAACCAAATGTACAGCGTTTTAAAGGATTAGGGGAAATGAACCCTCTTCAACTACGTGAAACAACGATGGATCCCAATACGCGCCGTTTAGTACAGCTATCGCTTGATGATAGTGAGCAAACGATGGCATTAATGGATATGCTACTTGCCAAAAAACGCGCAGAAGATCGCCGCGAGTGGCTACAAGAAAAAGGCGATCAAGTTGAACTTGATGTCTAACAAACAGAATGATTTAGAGGAACAATAATGAGTGATATAACTCATGACGGAGTAGAAGTCCAGTCGCTACGTACCTTTACCGAAAGCGCTTATTTAAACTACTCAATGTATGTCATTATGGATCGCGCACTACCGTTTATTGGTGACGGTCTCAAACCCGTGCAACGACGTATTGTCTATGCCATGTCAGAACTAGGTTTAAATGCGCAAGCAAAATTTAAAAAATCAGCACGTACTGTAGGGGATGTGCTTGGTAAATATCATCCTCATGGTGATAGTGCCTGTTATGAAGCTATGGTGCTCATGGCACAACCATTTTCATATCGCTATCCATTAGTTGATGGACAAGGTAACTGGGGGGCACCAGATGATCCTAAATCATTTGCTGCTATGCGTTATACCGAATCACGTTTATCGAAATATGCTGAATTATTATTAGGTGAGTTAGGGCAAGGAACGGTTGATTATACGCCAAATTTTGATGGTACTTTACAAGAGCCGAAAATGTTACCAGCCAGACTACCGAATATTTTATTAAATGGCACAACGGGGATTGCGGTTGGTATGGCAACTGATATTCCTCCACATAATATTCGTGAGGTGGCGAATGCGGCAATTATGCTGGCTGACAATCCAAATGCAACTTTAAGCGAAGTAATGGCTCACATACAAGGGCCTGATTTTCCGACCGAAGCTGAGATTATTACCCCACCTGATGATATCGCGAAAATCTATAAAACAGGGCGTGGCTCAATTCGTATGCGTGCGGTATGGAAAAAAGAAGATGGAGATATTGTGATTACAGATCTCCCTCATCAAGTGTCAGGCGCTAAAATCCTAGAACAAATTGCTTCTCAGATGCGAGCTAAAAAGCTACCTTTAATTGAAGATTTACGCGATGAGTCAGATCACGAAAATCCAACTCGTTTAGTGATTGTGCCACGTTCAAATCGAGTCGATTTAGAACAAGTGATGAATCATCTATTTGCAACCACCGATCTCGAAAAAAGTTATCGCGTTAATATGAATATGATTGGGCTTGATAATCGCCCGTCAGTCAAAGGTTTGGTTGAAATTCTCACTGAATGGCTTGAATATCGTAAAAACACTGTCACTCGTCGCCTAAATTATCGTTTAGATAAAATTTTAAAAAGACTACATATCCTTGATGGTCTATTGATTGCATTTTTAAATATTGATGAAGTGATCGAAATTATTCGCAACGAAGATGAACCGAAACAAGAATTAATTAGCCGTTTTGCATTAACCGATATTCAAGCCGAAGCGATTTTAGAGTTAAAACTCCGTCATTTAGCCAAACTTGAAGAAGTACGTATTAAAGGTGAACAAAGTGAGCTTGCAAAAGAGCGTGATCATCTGCAAGCGTTGTTAGCTTCACCTAAGAAACTGAGTAATTTAATTAAAAAAGAGTTACAAGAAGATGCAAAAAAATATGGTGATAAGCGTCGCTCACCGATTGTTGAGCGCAGTGAAGCTAAAGCTATTAGTGAACAAGAGTTAACACCATCCGAACCTGTTACTGTTATTTTGTCTGAAATGGGCTGGGTTAGAACCGCTAAAGGTCATGACATTGATGCTACAGGTTTAAGTTATAAAGCGGGTGATAGCTTTAAAGTCGCCGCGAAAGGAAAAAGCAATCAGCCAGTTATCTTTATCGACTCAACAGGTCGTAGTTATGCTATAGAGCCAAATACCTTACCATCTGCCCGAAGCCAAGGTGAACCATTAACTGGTAAACTAGCGTTACCTGCTGGCGCAACGGTTGAACATGTGCTGATGTGTCAAAATGATAATCAAAAATTTCTAATGGCATCCAGTGCAGGTTATGGTTTTATTTGTCAATTTAATGATTTAGTTGCTCGCAATCGTAACGGTAAGGCGGTTATCAATTTGCCAAATAATGCAAAAATACTTACACCTATGGAAATTCTATCTGAAGATAGTTTACTGCTGTCTATTACTCAAGCAGGTCGAATGCTCATCTTTCCAGTAAAAGATTTACCAGAACTTGCCAAAGGTAAAGGAAATAAAATTGTGTCGCTATCTGGCGCAGATGATAGTCTTTCTTATATGATATTCATTACCTCAGAGGCATCAGTGACTTTGTATGCAGGAAAACGTAAACTGACACTCAATCCTGCTGATTTACAAAAATTTAGAGCAGAACGCGCACGCAAAGGCACAGCGTTACCACGAGGTTTACAAAAGATAGATAAGATTGAGGTGAACGAATAATATGTCTTTTATCTGGGCGATGATTACTGGCTTTGTATTAAGTATTGTATTAAAAACGGGATGGGGGTTTTTATTTGGGTTATTTATTGGTCCAATGCTTTACCAAGCATTTTGCAATAAATTAACCGAACAAAAAACCAAAGCAAACCCAGAACTTTACTTAACGGTTGTTTTTGAAGTCCTTGGTCATTTAAGTAAAGCAAAAGGTGTTGTCACTCAAGATGATATTAATCTGGCTAGCCAATTCATGGACAGATTACAACTGGATCGAAATAGTCGAAAACTAGCACAAGACTCATTTAATCGAGGCAAAGCCAGTGACTATCCACTCAGGTCTCGTTTAGCTGAGCTATATGCACAATATCGTTACCGACGTAATGTGTTAAATATTTTTTGTGAGCAATTGATCCAAGCGGCATTAGTTGATGGAATTTTAGATGAAAAAGAGCAACAAATTCTTTTTATTGTAGCTGAAGAATTTAATATTCCACGTCAACAAATGGCAATATATATTCAAATGATGATGGGTAGTTACCATTTTCGTCATAATAGTTATAACAACCAACAAAATCAGCGGGATCAATATCAACGTAGTAATCATTATGGTGGTTATCAAGGCCGATCGACGCAATCAGATCTACAAAATGCTTACAGAATTTTGGGTATTGACTCATCTGCTGAAATCTCAGAAATCAAAAGAGCTTATCGTAAATTGATGAATGAACACCATCCAGATAAATTAGTATCTAAAGGTTTACCAAAAGAAATGTTGGAAGCTGCCAAAAAACGTGCACAAGAAATTCAAGCTGCTTATGATCTTATCAAAACAGCTCGTGGTTTTAAATAGAGACTATTATTATGCATTGGCGATCAATCCTTCGCATTATTGGGCTATTAATTGCCCTGTTATCGATATTTATGCTACTACCAGCTCTTATTGCTTTAATCTATCGTGACGGCGCTGGTGCAATCTTTGTTCGATCATTTTTTGCTGCATTGATATTAGGATGTTTATTATGGCTACCTAATCGTCACCATCGCCATGAACTGAGCACGCGTGAAGGCTTTTTTATCGTCGTACTATTTTGGGTTGTGCTTGGTACAATCGGTGCCTTTCCTTTTATTTTTGATACGCATATTAATTTAAATTTAACCAATGCTTTTTTTGAATCGTTCTCGAGTCTAACCACTACGGGCGCCACAACAATTGTTAAGTTAGATCATCTACCTAAAGCTCTACTTTTTTACCGCCAATTACTACAATGGCTTGGTGGTATGGGGATTATTGTCTTGGCTGTCGCCATCTTACCATTGTTGGGTGTAGGGGGCATGCAACTTTATCGCGCTGAAATCCCCGGCCCACAAAAAGACAGTAAAATGCGTCCTCGCATTGCCGAAACCGCAAAAACACTTTGGTCAATTTATATTTTGCTGACAACACTTTGCGCTATTTGTCTTTGGCTGGCTGGCATGAATGTATTTGATGCTGTATCACATAGCTTTTCGACAATATCAATGGGGGGATTTTCAACTCACGACGATAACCTTGCTTACTTTAATAGCGCCACAATCAATTACATTGTTACTCTCTTTTTAATCTTATCGGGTTGTAACTTCGCACTTCATTTTGCCGCATTAAGTGGATTTTCAATTAAAGTTTACTGGCAAGATCAAGAATTTAGAACTTTTGTTTTTATTTTAGCTGTTTTAATTGCAATCTGTACGTTTGGCATTTATTTTTATCAACCAGAACGGAAATTAAGTATCGATAAAATAGTACTGCAAGTTGTATCGATAACGGCAACGGTTGGATTTACGGTTGATGATATTAACACATGGCCTTCATCATTACCGATTTTTTTACTGTGCGCTTCATTTATTGGTGGTTGTGCCGGTTCAACTGGCGGTGGCTTAAAAGTAGTTCGAGTTCTGCTGTTGTTTATGCAAGGGTCGCGTGAATTAAAGCGTTTAATTCATCCAAATGCTATCTATACTTTAAAATTAAATAATCGAGTAGTTCCTGAACGTATTATTGAAGCTGTTTGGGGATTCTTTTCGGCATATGCGTTAGTCTTTTTAGTTAGCTTATTTGCTATTATGGCAACCGGCATTGATACTACAGATTCTTTTTACATTGTTGCCTCATCACTGAATAATTTAGGGGTCGGCCTTGGTAGTGTGAGCGATAATTTTGCTAGTGTGAGCGATATAGTAAAGTGGGTAATGGTTGTTGATATGTTATTTGGACGGTTGGAAATCTTTACACTATTGGTTTTATTTACGCCTACTTTTTGGCGAAGCTGATTTTATACTAAAACACATACTTTCCTGAAAGTTTTTGACAAAATACGTAATTTTTATAAATATTTTATTGATTATTTGCTCAATTACAGCCAGAATTACAACGCAGCATGTGCTGTATTTATTAGAGGTAATCACCTGACATATGGAATGGATCATGGATCCTACAATTTGGATTGGCTTATCCACTCTGGTTGTACTTGAAATCGTCCTTGGCATTGATAACATTGTTTTTATTGCCATTCTTGCCGAGAAACTTCCTCCCCAACAACGAGATAAAGCACGCGTTACTGGTCTCGCTTTCGCATTAATTACACGCGTTTTATTGTTAATGTTTACAGGATGGTTAGTTACGCTCACCACGCCGCTATTTTCAATATTTGGAATCAACTTTAATGCACGCCAACTGATTATGTTAATCGGCGGGGTATTTTTACTATTTAAAGCAACCATGGAACTCAATGAACGCCTAGAAGGTTCATCTCATGAAGATGGTAAACCGAAAAAAACGTCTCATTTCTGGACTGTTGTTGCGCAAATTGTGGTATTAGATGCCGTCTTCTCACTTGACTCAGTTATTACTGCTGTTGGTATGGTTGAGCATATTCCTGTGATGATTATTGCGGTATGTATTGCAATAGGTATTATGATGGTTGCGAGTAAACCTCTGGCTAATTTTGTCAACGCTCACCCAACTATTGTTATCCTCTGTTTGAGTTTTTTATTAATGATCGGTTTTAGTCTCGTTGCCGAAGGTTTTGATTTTATGATTCCGAAAGGTTATTTATATGCGGCTATCGGCTTTTCAATTATGATTGAGTTTTTCAATCAATTAGCTATTTTTAATCGTCGCAAAGCATTAAACAAAAAACCATTACGCGAACGCACAGCTGAAGCAATTTTACACCTATTAAAGGGGGATGCTGAAGAAGATCCAGATAGTCACACTACTGATGTGGCATCAGATACTCATAAAAAAGCTCCGGTGTTTAATCATCAAGAGCTGAGCATGGTTGAACGAGTTCTTGGACTGGCACAACGTTCAGTCAGTAGCATTATGACATCTCGACTTGACGTTGATATGGTTAATATTAATGACGATCGTGACGCTATTATAAAAGAAATTTTTGATAATCCTCATTCACGTTTAGTTGTCACCGATAATGATTCAATTGATGAGCCTTTAGGTATTATCCAAGTTAATGATCTATTAAAAGATATACTACAAAGTAAAGAGCCCATTGATATTCACTCGCTTATCAAACAACCGCTGATCTTCCCTGAGACCGTATCGTTACTAGTTGCATTAGATCAATTTAAAAAAGCCAAAACCCATTTTGCTTTTGTGGTGGACGAATTTGGCTCAATGCAAGGGGTTGTTTCGGTAACAGATATTATCGAAACCATTGCTGGCGATTTTCCAACTGAAGAAGAGGAAATTGATGCCAAACATGATATTCAATGCCTTGGTGATAATAGTTGGATGGCTAATGGTTACATTCCTGTTGAAGAACTAGTGCGTTTTGTGCCAATTGCCCTTGATGATAAGCGTGAATATCATACCTTGGCAGGGCTGTTAATGGAAAAAGCGCAGCATTTACTCAATGTTGGCGAAACATTACAAATCGGCGATTATTTATTTGAAGTCGCCGAAATAGAAAGCCACAGAATTCTTAAAGTAAAAATCACGTTAAACAAACTTGATTCTGTAACGTTATAGTATAGTGCAGCGAAATAACTAGAATAACGCTTGACCAAAATAAATAACTGGCAATAATAAAGCAGTAAAATTTCTGTTTATTTGAAGATGTGGGGCAACAGCTCTTCATCTTTTTTATTTTTACCTCTTGGTAAAAATAGATAGCACTCAATAAACTTTTATTCTTGCTTATCAATCTAAATTAGGCCTTAACTTATGAATTCAATATTTGAAAAAATATTTCAGCTGAAAGAGAAAAAAACAACTGTCGGTACCGAAATTATCGCTGGTTGTACCACTTTTTTAACAATGGTTTATATCATCTTCGTCAATCCATCCATCTTATCTGCAACTGGAATGGATACTTCTGCTGTTTTTGTATTAACCTGTGTGGTTACTGCCTTTGCGACGATTCTAATGGGTTTATTTGCCAATTTACCGATTGCATTAGCGCCTGCGATGGGACTTAATGTCTTTTTCGCCTATGGTATATGCGGTGCAATGGGCTACTCTTGGCAAGTCGGCATGGGCGCCATATTTTGGGGCTCTTTAGCCTTTTTTGCTTTGTCACTTTTTAAAGTCCGCCATTGGTTAATTGAGCATATTCCACAATGTTTACGCATAGGCATTAGTGCCGGTATTGGGCTATTTATTGCTTTTATGGGCTTTCAAAATATGGGGATTGTGGTTGCATCTCCTTCGACACTCTTAACAATGGGTAATATCTTATCGCTGAAAGTTTTATTGGGATCGCTTGGTTTCTTCATCATTGTTATTTTAGCAGCTCGTAACTTTCATGCAGCCGTATTAGTTTCGATTTTAGTCGTAACATTACTGGCATTATGGCTTGATCCTAATATCAGTTACCAAGGTATTGTGTCTATGCCACCAAGTGTGACTAGCGTTGTTGGTCATGTTGATCTAGCTGGCTCGCTTAATATCGGCATCATGGGCGTTATTTTTTCGATAATGATTGTCAGCCTATTTGATTCATCAGGCACTATTTTAGCATTAACTGATAAAGCTGGAATCAGTGACGAAAAAGGTCGATTTCCCAAAATGCGCCAAGCGCTATTGATCGATAGTTTTAGTTCATCTTTAGGGGGATTATTTGGCACATCATCAGTGTTAACCTATATCGAAAGTTCAGCCGGTATTTCAGTGGGGGGACGCACAGGGTTAACAGCGGTTGTAGTGGGTCTATTATTCTTAATCGTGACATTTTTATCGCCACTTGCTCATTTAGTACCAAGTTATGCAACATCTGGCGCACTTATCTTTGTTGGGATCTTAATGGTTTCAAGCTTAGTTAAAGTTAATTGGTCTGACTTAACAGAGGCGACGCCAGCCTTTATTACCGCAATCATGATGCCATTTGCCTTTGCCATTACTGAAGGTGTGGCACTTGGTTTTATCTCTTACGTAGTGTTAAAAACCTTTACGGGTAAATTTAAACAATTAAATCTGTGTGTGATTATATTTGCTGTACTATTCGCTTTAAAATTTATTTTTATCGATCACCACTAAAAAATAATACCCTATCGTTACTTACGGTGGGGTATATAGCAATTAGCAAAACAGCTAGTATATGTCTGGATATACTTATTACCCGTTTTAAAATTTACAGGTTTTTCTTCATTAAAATAGCGACCACCTTCTACAAATAATTAACGCTAAGATCAAGCACTTATTGATAGCAAAAACTTGACATTATCTCCTCTGGGGTCTAGAATCTTGCGACCCAAAACTTATATACATAGGTTTTGGTCTACAGTTATTAATTACGTATCTAAAAAGCAATTTTAAATTTATTTTAATTAATCAGGAGCTTATTAATGGCAACAATTAATCAGCTGGTACGCAAACCAAGAGCACTAAAGGAAGCGAAAAGTAACGTTCCTGCGCTTGAAGCATGCCCGCAAAAACGCGGTGTTTGTACTCGTGTTTACACAACTACACCGAAAAAACCAAACTCAGCATTACGTAAAGTATGTCGTGTACGTTTAACCAATGGTTTTGAAGTGACTTCTTATATCGGCGGTGAAGGTCATAACCTACAAGAACATAGCGTAATTTTAATCCGTGGTGGTCGTGTTAAAGACTTACCGGGTGTTCGTTATCACACTGTTCGCGGTGCACTAGACTGTGCAGGTGTTAAAGACCGTAAACAAAGCCGTTCTAAATACGGTGTTAAACGACCTAAAGCTTAATGGGACTCCGTTAAGTAAGGCCAAACTATATAATTCCATTTAACTCATTTGAGTTTTGGGTAAACCTGAAAAATTTATAACATATAAACGGAGTATTCCAATGCCACGTCGTCATGTTGTCGGTCAAAGAAAAATTCTTCCTGATCCGAAGTTCGGTTCAGAGTTACTGGCGAAATTTGTAAATATTTTAATGATAGATGGTAAAAAATCTATCGCAGAATCAATCGTATATTCAGCTCTTGATAAATTAGCTGAGCGTAGTGGAAAAGACCACTTAGCAGCTTTTGAAGTTGCACTAGATAACGTAAGACCAACTGTAGAAGTTAAGTCTCGTCGCGTTGGTGGTTCTACATACCAAGTTCCTGTTGAAGTGCGTCCAGTTCGTCGTAATGCACTTGCAATGCGTTGGATTGTAGATGCTGCACGTAAACGTGGCGATAAATCAATGGCTTTACGCCTAGCGAATGAACTTATGGATGCTTTTGAAAACAAAGGTACCGCTGTGAAAAAACGCGAAGATGTTCATCGTATGGCTGAAGCTAATAGAGCGTTTGCACACTATCGTTGGTAATATTCACACTTGTATTTATATAAGTGACTTGAATTAGGACTGATAGCCCTTATTTGCTATCAGTCAACCAAAATGATGTTTTATTAAGCAAGCGATTCTAAACAGAGGATTAATATGGCTCGTACAACCCCTATAGCACGCTACCGTAATATCGGTATTAGTGCACATATTGACGCAGGTAAAACAACAACGACTGAACGTATTTTGTTTTATACTGGTGTAAGTCACAAAATTGGTGAAGTTCATGATGGTGCAGCTACCATGGACTGGATGGAACAAGAACAAGAACGTGGTATTACTATCACATCTGCTGCAACAACTGCATTCTGGTCTGGTATGGGCCAACAATTTGAACCACACCGTATCAACATCATCGACACCCCGGGACACGTTGACTTTACAATCGAAGTTGAACGTTCTATGCGTGTTCTTGATGGTGCAGTAATGGTTTACTGTGCAGTTGGTGGCGTGCAACCACAATCTGAAACTGTATGGCGTCAAGCAAACAAATATAAAGTTCCACGTATTGCATTTGTTAACAAAATGGACCGTATGGGTGCTAACTTCCTACGTGTTGTTGATCAAATCAAAACTCGTTTAGCAGCAGTACCTGTTCCTTTAGTTTTACCAATCGGTGCAGAAGAAGGATTTACTGGTGTTGTTGATTTACTTAAACGTAAAGCAATCAACTGGAATGATGCTGATCAAGGCGTAACATTCACTTATGAAGATGTACCAGCAGATATGGTTGAAGAAGTCGAAGAATGGCGTTCTTTCTTAATTGAAACTGCTGCTGAAGCAAGTGAAGAGTTAATGGAAAAATACCTTGGTGGTGAAGAGTTAACTGAAGAAGAAGTGAAAGCAGCATTACGTGAACGCGTACTTGCTAATGAAATCATCTTAGTCACTTGTGGTAGTGCCTTTAAAAATAAAGGTGTTCAATTCATGCTTGATGCGGTTATTGAATATTTACCAGCACCAACTGATGTACCAGCAATCAAAGGTGAATTACAAAACGGTGAAGCTGCAGAGCGTCATTCAAGTGATGATGAACCATTCTCATCATTAGCATTCAAAATTGCAACAGACCCATTTGTTGGTAACTTAACATTCTTCCGTGTTTACTCTGGTGTGGTTAACTCTGGTGATACTGTTCTTAACTCTGTTAAAGATAAAAAAGAACGTTTTGGTCGTATCGTTCAGATGCACGCTAACAAACGTGAAGAAATTAAAGAAGTCCGCGCTGGCGACATCGCTGCTGCAATCGGTCTTAAAGATGTAACTACAGGTGATACACTTTGTGCGGAAAGCGCACCAATCATCCTTGAAAGAATGGAATTCCCTGAGCCAGTAATTTCGGTTGCTGTTGAACCAAAAACCAAAGCAGACCAAGAAAAAATGGGGCTTGCTTTAGGTCGACTAGCACAAGAAGACCCTTCATTCCGTGTTCACACAGATGAAGAATCGGGTCAAACCATTATTTCTGGTATGGGTGAGCTTCACTTGGAAATCATCGTTGACCGTATGAAACGTGAATTTAAAGTGGAAGCAAATGTAGGTAAACCACAAGTTGCTTACCGTGAAACAATTCGCAATGAAGTAGAACAAGAAGGTAAATTTGTTCGTCAGTCTGGTGGTCGTGGTCAATATGGTCATGTATGGTTGAAAATCAAACCATTAGAAGCGGGTGGCGAAGGCTACAAATTCAACAATGAAATTGTTGGTGGTGTGGTTCCTAAAGAATACATTCCTGCAGTTGATAAAGGTTGTCAAGAACAGATGAAAAACGGTGTTCTTGCTGGTTACCCAATTGTTGATGTTGAAGTCACTATCTTTGATGGTTCTTACCATGATGTTGACTCATCAGAAATGGCATTTAAAATTGCCGGTTCAATGGCATTTAAAGACGGCTTCATGAAAGCTAAACCTGTGCTTTTAGAACCGATTATGAAAGTAGAAGTTGAAACTCCAGAAGATTATATGGGTGATGTTATCGGTGACTTAAACCGTCGTCGCGGTATGATTGAAGGAATGGAAGATACTGCAACTGGTAAAACAGTTAAAGCACAAGTTCCACTTTCAGAAATGTTTGGTTATGCAACAGACCTTCGTTCACAAACTCAAGGTCGTGCTTCTTACTCAATGGAGTTCTTGAAGTACAATGAAGCACCAACAAATATTGCAACCGCAATTATTGAAGCTCGTAAAGCAAAATAATTTTATCTAAATAAAGTAACACTTCCCTTAATAACATAAGGGAAGTGATTTAATAAAGGAACATTAAGATGTCTAAAGAAAAATTTGAACGTACAAAACCCCACGTTAACGTTGGTACAATCGGCCACGTTGACCATGGTAAAACAACTTTAACTGCGGCAATTACTTCTGTACTTGCTAAAAAATACGGCGGTCAAGCTCGTGCATTCGATCAAATCGATAACGCACCAGAAGAAAAAGCACGTGGTATCACCATCAACACTT